>JALHPX010000416.1 GCA_022842225.1 bacterium | reverse complement strand
ATGGGGGCCCTTTTTCACGGAGAAGGGTTTAGTAAGAACTGGCCCATTATGAGAGTGCTTTTTTTCGCAGATATTTTTGGCAAGCCTGGTCGCAAGGCTGTAGCAGCGGCCCTGCCGCGACTCAAAGCGGAGTATTCGCCAGACTTCATTATCGGCAATGCCGAGAACTTGGCCGGTGGTCGCGGAGTCAATCACCGCACCTTCAATCAACTCACCAACATGGGTTTTCATGTTCTGACGACGGGGAACCATGCGTGGGACAACCGCGAAATTTTGCAGATTTTTGAGAAAGACAATCGTCTCTTGCGCCCGGCCAATTTCCCCGATTGCGAGAAATGGCCGTGTCCTGGCAAAGGCTTTGAGATCTACGAGGCCAATGGCTTTAAGCTCTGTGTGGTGAATTTAATCGGCCGGGTGTTTATGGCCGACGTGGATTGCCCGTTTCAGGTGGCGGATAAAATCCTGGCGCAAATTCCCTCCGGCATTCCGATTTTCGTCGATATGCATGCCGATGCAACGAGTGAGAAGAACGCCATGGGATGGTTTTTAGCCGGTAAAGTCGCAGCGGTCGTGGGCAGCCACGCGCATGTGCAGACGGCGGATGAGCGTATCCTGCCGGGTGGTACGGCTTATATTTCCGACGTCGGGATGTCGGGATCGTTTGATTCCGTTATTGGCCTAAGCGCACCACAAGTGATCCAGCGTTTGATTACGAAACGGCCGTATCCTTACGAGGCCGCCACTGAGAATTTAGGAATTGGCTGTGTGGTCATCGATATCGACGACAACGGCAAAGGTACTAAGATTGAAAGAATTCGTTGGTCGGGCCTGGGCTCGGACGGCGAAGGAGACGGAGATTGAGATGGGCAAGGTTTCGGCGGAAGATCAGCTAAGGGAAATCAAGCGAGGCGCAGAGGAAATCATTCTCGAAAAAGATCTTCTCACCAAACTCCAGCGCTCGATTGCCACCAATAAGCCCCTCATCATCAAAGCTGGTTTTGATCCCACAGCTCCGGATCTGCACTTGGGCCACACGGTGGTGCTGCAGGTCATGTCGACCTTTCAGAAATTTGGACACCAGATTGTTTTCCTGATCGGCGATTTCACCGGTCTTGTCGGGGATCCGTCGGGCAAGTCCAAGACCCGCCCTCAACTAACGCGCGAGCAAGTGGCGGAGAATGCCGAGACCTATAAGCGCCAGGTTTTTAAGATCTTAGATCCAAAGATTACTCAGGTCCGCTTCAACAGCGAATGGCTCGATAAATTAGATGCCTATGGTTTTGTAAAGCTCGCCGCTCACGCCAATGTGGCGCGGATGTTAGAGCGCGACGATTTCAAAAAACGCTTTAAGGACAACGTCAGCATCAGCGTGCACGAGTTTCTCTACCCACTGCTACAAGCGTACGATTCTGTCGTCTTAAAAGCAGACGTAGAGATGGGTGGACGCGATCAGCTTTTTAATTTGCTCTTGGGCCGCGAACTCATGAAGGATCACGCGCAGGAGCCGCAGGTTTGCATCACGGTCCCGCTTTTGGAAGGCCTAGACGGCGTTCAAAAGATGAGCAAATCGACGGGTAACTATGTCGGTATCGACGAAGCTCCTGAGCAAATGTTTGGCAAGCTAATGAGCCTGCCCGATTCGATGTTGAAGCGTTACTACCAGCTGCTTAGTTCAAAATCGATGGCAGAAGTAGACGATACTTTCACTCTCGTAGAAACCGGCAAGCTGCATCCGAAAGAGGCAAAGGCCCGATTTGGCATGGAGATGGTGGCGCGTTTCCACGACAACGAAGCAGCTGCAAAGGCGCGCGAGCACTTTGAGCGCGTCTTCTCTCAAAAGCAGGCTCCCGAAGAATTAGCCGATCATACGCTGAAAGCCGGCGAGAAGGTTTGGTTGCCTAAGCTGGTGGTGGATTTAGGGTTTGCTGCGAGCACGAGTGAAGGAAAGCGTCTGGTAAGTCAGGGGGCGGTGAAACTAGATGGCACTCCGGTTACCACTGAGAACTTTGACGTGCCTAGTTCGGGTACTGCCGTTCTCTCCTGCGGTAAGCGGAAGTTCATACGCCTGAATTATAAGTAATTAGTTCGGCGCCCACATTTCAACTTTGGGACCGAAATGCGTTTGGCGGTACTTAGCGATTTCTGGATCGCGGTAAATTGCCATTTCATTTAAACCGCTGGCATTGAACGAAACATCTCCCCAAGGATAGAGAAATGCTTCCGAGTTAAAGGCGCCATTGCCGATGCGTCCACGCGGTTGGCGACCCAATTCACTCTGAATCACCTCATCCCACTTTTCGGCTTTTTGAGTAGAGGTCAGCTTAAAAACTGAGAGGCGAGTGCCCTGCACTTCGCCCGAGAACGGGTTCTGGACTTCAATGAGAGCCACTTTGTCGTTTCTAAAATAGGCTCTCACTCCACCTTCGGGAAAAAGCATCATGTGCGAAAAGCGCATCTTCGCGAGTCCGTGGGATTTAGGTAGTTCGGCCCGCTTATTTGTCCACTTCACCCGCGACAAAATGGCTTGCTCGGTATCCCCTAGTT
>JALHPX010000415.1 GCA_022842225.1 bacterium | reverse complement strand
GACCATTCGGATTGCGGTTCGCGGCAACGGCAATTTTCCCGACATCATCGAGATGAATACGCCCTGGACAGACCGCGTGCACATTCTCTCCAAGCGCACGTTCCAAGAAACCTCGCTGCCGCCAACCAAAATTTTTGAATACACCATTGCCGTAAAAGGCGAGGAGGCGCTGCAACTGCCTCCGGCGGAGTTGGTGTTTTTTCATCCGCCCTCCAAGCAATACATGCTCTCGCAGACGCAGCCGATTTCGCTCGAGCTGCAGCCTCCCGTGCCGCTGGATATCTCTGAACCGGATGTTTTTGGCTCGCCCGCCACGACCGAACAAACACCTCTGGATTGGTTCACTAATCCCTTCTTCTGGCTGACTCAGATTGCGCTCGCCGCGTTTTTTATCACCGTCCTTAGCTTTCGTTGGGCGCGGACGTGGGCCCGCCTTCCGCTGGTTCAATTTCGTTCCTATTTAAAGCGACAGAACGAGCAACTTTCTCAGGCCCTGCAAACCGAAAATCCGTCTCTGGTGCTGCGACTGCTGGAGACACTTTTGATGCGCGGCAATCCCGCCGAGAAAAACCGCCCCATCAGTCACCAAAAACGCCTAGAACAGCTTGGAAAAACCTGGTCCCCCGACGCGACCGAGCAGGCCCGGTGGGTGTTCGATACCTGGGATCAGGGCTATGCCCCACCCGAAAAGCGCCCGGCCATGGCTCCCCCCTCACGGCTCCGGCAGGCCGTCTCCAGGATAGTAAAAGCCTTTCGACGCCATTAGTTGCAAATCAGCCTGTGCATTGGTAAAAACAAGGGCGTTTTAAAAGAGGTGGCCAGTGGCAAGAATCACAGTAGAGGATTGCTTAGAAAGAATCCCAAACCGTTTTGAGCTCATTCACGTAGCAGCCAAGCGCATTAAGCAAATGGCAAAAGGCTCGCGCCCGCTCGTGAGCGGAAAGCATAATAAAGCCGCCGTTCTCGCCTTGCGAGAAATTGCTGCCGGAGTAGTTCGAAAGCGGCCGGAAGGTGACGGAAGCATCCCGGGTACACTTTCCTGACTCTTGCCTCCCCTAAACAACTAGGAGCGGCATTCCATGAAAAAACAGTTCTCGTCGACTTTGGTTCTCACCTTAGTCTTTGTTCTGCTTTTAGGCTGGTACTTGCTTTGGGAGAAGAAATTCCGTCCCGAGCGCGAAAAAGGTAAAGAGACAGCTAAAGAGCTCATTCAGCTCGACTCAAAAGAGCTCCAAGAAATTGTCGTTGAACGCGCGAAGCTACCAGCGCCTGGCTCTAAAGAAGCCAAGGGCCTCGCAATCTCTTACGAAACTATTCGCGTTAAACGCGTCAACGGCCATTGGACCCTTCAAGAACCCATCAACGATCCAGGCGATGAAGCCGCGATCAATAATTTAGCCAGTACGCTTACCTCCACTAAGTACGAAGATATCGTCCAAGAAAACGTGCAGGATTGGAAACCTTACGGGTTGGCCGAACCTCAAATTAAGATCACAGCGATTAAGGACGGCACCAAAGCTTCGCTCTGGGTAGGAGCCGACACCCCAGTGGGGTATGGCAACTATGTCCGCAAACCCGATTCCAACACGCTCTACCAAACGGGTCGAGCGCTGCGAACCGCGTTTGAGCGCAAAGTCGAAGACCTGCGCGACAAGAAACTAATGAATTGGACTCGCACCGAAGTCGGTGAAGTGGAAATCAACAGCCCCGCTGGCGAAGTCATCGTGAAACACCTGCTTCCCGACGATAAATGGTTGCTCGCACGCCAAGATCTTCCGGCAGATGAAAATGAGTGGAATAAATCGCTCAACGCGATTTTGGAAATGCGCGCGACCGGATTTGCGTCGGAAAAGGCAACAGACCTCTCCAAGTTCGGATTGTCCAAGCCCACCATTACGGCGCAGTTTACCAAAGCCGGCACTGGCGAGCGTCTGAGCTTTTCCATTGGTCGGGTAAAGGATAAAAACTACGTCAAGCGCTCCGATCGCGACACAATCTATGAAGTTGCCAAAGAGGGCTTAGATCTCTTGGCGCGTTCGGCCTTAGTGCTCGCGGACCTAAACGTGGCCCGGTTTAATCGGTTTCAAGCCAAACGCATTCGTATTGAACACCCTGGCTCTATTGGCAGTGGTGGAAAGAGAGAATCTGTGGAACTGGTCAAAGCCGGCCCCGACTGGCGCATCGAATCCGATCCCGTTTTCCGCGTTAACCCAGAGAAAGTGGAAGCGTTTTTAACCTCGCTCCAAGATCTTAAGCTGACGGATTTTGTGCCTGCCTCCAAAGCCCCTGCCGCCATGAAGCTGGTCGTCATCGAAGAGAAAACAAAAGACGGCAAGCCGTTCGAATTTGAGTCTGTCGGGCTCAACATTGCTAATTTGGATGGCAGCTTTGTTTTAGGAAGTCGGCCTGGATTGAACAAGAGCTTTAAGATAAAGCTAACTGACTTTCGAACAATCAATCTTGGGAAGGGCGATTTTGCCGAAGTCCAAAAAGAAGCCAAAGCCCCTGACAAAGGGCCCGAAGCGAAGCCAAAGACAAAGAGTTAATAAGGA
>JALHPX010000414.1 GCA_022842225.1 bacterium | reverse complement strand
GTGCCGCGCGATAATATCGAGCGCGCGATTAAAAGGGTGCAGGCCTTTTGGAGCCCGTTAACTACGAAACAGTCACCTTTGAAGGCTTTAGCCCGCACAAGGTTCCGATCATCGTGGAGTGCCTAACCGAAAACCGCAATCGTACGTCCGCGGATATTCGGGTGCTGTTCAAAAAGGGCTCATTGGGAGCGAGCGGTTCGGTCGCCTACATGTTTAATCACTTGGGCATGGTCGAAGCCACTCCAGTCGATAAAAACGCGGATTTTGAAACCGTGGCCATCGAAGTAGGCGCACAGGAAGTTGAGACCACCGAGACTGGCGCACGCTTTCTTTGCGACAAAACCGATTTAGTGACTGTGACCAAGGCTCTCGAAGCAATGGGCTGGAAGGTCGAAGCCAGCGAATTTGCCTGGATTGCGAAAGACAAAGTGGAGCTGGGAGAAGAAGCTAAAAAGGAAGTCATCGCGTTTTTAAATGATATCGACGACAACGACGACGTTCATCGCCTCTATACGGCGCTAAAGTAGTATGTTTTGAAAACAAATTCTGAACAACCGAGCAAACACGGTGTCCTGCTAGTCAATCTCGGGACGCCAAATTCAACTTCACCAGAAGACGTGGGGACTTACCTCAAAGAGTTCCTAATGGATCCTTTGGTGATCGATATCCCGTATCTGGCTCGCTGGATCTTGGTGAACTGGCTGGTAATTCCCAAGCGCAAATTTGCCTCGGCCAAACTCTATGAAAATATCTGGACTGAGAGAGGCTCGCCTTTGCTTTTCCACTCCGAGGATCTGACTCGGGAACTAGGCAAGGTTTTAGATGCACCGGTGTGGCTGGCGATGCGCTACGGCAGGCCGTCGATTGAATCCGCTTTGGAAAAAGTGCGCGCTGCGGGAGTGACGGAACTCACGGTGGTCCCGCTCTATCCACAGTATTCTATGTCTGCGACGGAATCGTCGATAGTGCAGGTAAAGAAGCTGCTGCAGCAGAACGGCATGACCGATGTGGCGGTTGATTTTTTGCCAGCATTCTACAATGAAGCTAGCTATCTCGATGCTGTTGCCGAAATTAGTAAGCCTTACCTTGAAGAATTTGCTCCGGATAAAGTGCTGTTTAGTTTTCACGGTCTACCAGAGCGCCATGTAAAGAAAACAGACCTATCGGGCAAGCATTGCTTGAGTATGGAAGGCTGCTGTGAAGTGTTGATTCCCGCCAATAAGAACTGCTACCGCGCCCAGAGTTTCTGGACCGCGAAATGGCTGGCCAAGCGATTGGGTATCAAGGACTACGTAGTCGCCTTCCAAAGCCGTTTGGGCAGAACTCCCTGGATCCAGCCCTATTCGGATCATCTCTATGAGTCTCTCCCGAAAGAAGGTGTGAAGAGACTTGCGGTGCTTTCTCCGTCGTTTGTCGCCGATTGTCTTGAGACTCTTGAGGAAATTGGCCTGCGCGCCGAGGAACAATTCAAAGAAGCGGGAGGCAGTGAGCTTCTGCTCGTGCCCTCGCTCAACTCGCACCCGGTCTGGGTACGAGCACTAAAACAAATGATTACCAGCCGAGTAAGTAGCTAAAGACCAACGGAGCAACGATGGTCGCATCGGACTCGATGACATACATTGGGCTATTGGCTTCGAGTTTGCCCCACGTGATTTTCTCGTTTGGGGTCGCTCCCGAGTACGAGCCGTAGCTGGTGGTGGAATCGCTGATTTGGCAGAAATACGACCAAACCGGAACGTTCTTCAGCAAGTCTTGATTGAGCATCGGCACAACACAGATGGGGAAGTCGCCCGCAATGCCGCCGCCGATTTGGAAAAACCCAATGCCGTTTTTGGAAGCCTTTAGAGTTTCGGTGTACCAGCTAGCAGCGCTTATCATGTAGTGAATGCCGCTCTTCACCGCATTCGAATCCACTTTGCCCTCGATAGAACGGCCCGCGAAAATATTGCCCAACGTGGAATCTTCCCAGCCTGGAACAAAAAGCGGCAAATTGCGCTCGGCAGCGGCCAAGAGCCAGCTGTGTTCTTTGGGAATTTGGTAATACTGAGCCAATTCACCGCTTAGCAAAATGCGGTACATGAATTCGTGCGGCAGGCGAGGGGTTTTGGTTTCGCTCGCATTGGCCCATTCCTTAAGCACGGCGCGCTCAATACGGCGAATCGCTTCTTCTTCTGGAATGCAGGTATCGGTTACTCGATTTAAGTGTTTGGCTAAGAGTTTCTCTTCGTCGTGACAAGTGATGTAGCGGTAGTTTGGCACCCGCACATAGTGCTCATGCGCGACTAAGTTAAAGACGTCTTCTTCTAAATTTGCACCGGTGCAGGAGATAGCGTGCACCTTTCCCTGACGAATCATTTCAGCCAGCGAAATTCCCAACTCGGCCGTGCTCATGGCGCCGGCGAGAGTCACCAACATTTTGCCGCCCTTTTGCAGGTGGGCCTCGTAGCCCTTGGTCGCATCCATGAGGGCCGCCGCGTTAAAATGGCGGTAGTGGTGAGTCATGAATTTCCCAACAGGCCCGCTGCCAGCGGCTCCTACAGGTGGATAGGACGTGGTGGTGGAAGGAGTACTA
>JALHPX010000413.1 GCA_022842225.1 bacterium | reverse complement strand
GAGTGGCTGCTCACAAGCTCATTGAAGAGTTCATGATAGCCGCGAACCAGGAAGTGGCCAGAGCGCTCAGAGAAGCCGATGCGCCGGCCCTATATCGGGTGCACGATGCCCCTGACGCCGAAGCATTGGACGATTTAAATCAATTGCTTCAGACGCTGGGTATTAAAAAGAAAGTCACCAAGCTTACTCCCAAGGCCTTCTCCGAAATTCTGGAAGGAACAGCGGAGATGAAGACGGTTGGCACGCTGCATACAAGCATTTTGAGACTACAAAAGCAGGCCAAATACATTCCGGAGCCGCGCGGCCATTTTGGCTTGGCGCTTTCGGATTATGCGCATTTCACTTCCCCGATTCGTCGCTATCCGGATCTTGTGGTGCACCGCGCACTCAAAGGTCTATGCGTCGCTTCCGAATCTTCCGATAAGTCGTATGGGGCCGGAACTCCTGACGAAATGATTAGTCTAGGAGAGCAGACTTCCTCGTGCGAGCGCCGCGCAATGGAGGCAGAACGTTTTGTTCTGCGCCGCAAGCAGTGCTGGTACATGGAAGGAAAACTGGGCGAACAATTTGAAGGCGTTATCTCCGGCGTGGTCGGAGCTGGAATCTTTGTGAATATTCCGTGGATGGCGCTCGATGGTTTTGTTCCCTTGGAATTCCTGCTGGGCCACTACGAAATTGACGAAGAACACATGTGTGCTCGTCAACGACCTGGAAACGCCGTCTTGCACCTAGGCGACAAGATGCGGATCTCGGTGGCCAAAGTTTCTGTCGACGAAGGTCGCATTACTTTTGCCCAAGCGGAACGCCCTGCGGAGAAACCCGCAGAAAAAACTACCGATCTATGAAGATTTTCTCAACCGCAACCCAACTCGGAGCTGCTTTTAAAAACGCAGTGCGAGTGCGCGAAATTTTGATCGCGTTTGGGGAGCATGGGTTTGCCGACCTAGTAAACCGCGCGCAGCTTTCGCGGTTTCTGCCGGCAAAGGTGAAGCAGCGAGAGAATTACCAGGACCTCCCTACCCCCGTGCGCTTGCGTAAAGCGTTTGAGGAGTTGGGGCCCACCTTTGTGAAACTCGGGCAGTTATTGGCTTCGCGTCCGGATATTATTCCCGCCAGCTTTGTCGAAGAATTCAAAAAGCTTCAGGACGATGTTCGCGCGCTGCCTGGTCGCGAGATCAAAGAATTCATCGAGGCTGAATTAAAGCGGCCGATCGCTTCGGTGTTTCAATCGTTTGAAGAAGTCCCTATGGCAGCTGCGAGTATTGCGCAGGTGCATGGCGCAGTTCTTCTCTCGGGTGAGGAGGTCGCGGTAAAAATCCAGCGACCCGGCATCGAGAAAATGATCGCCACGGATGTTTCGATTCTCCGCGGGCTGGCCGAAGTACTCGATCGCTACGTGCCGGAATCACGCCCTTTTAATCCTCGCGGACTGGTCGAAGAATTCTTTAAGAGTACGCTCAACGAATTAGACTTCCTCGTCGAAGCCAATAACTTGCGCCGCATTCGCAAGAACATGGAGGCGGTGCCCGAAGTAGCGATCCCCAAGGTCTACGACACTTTCTGCTCGCATAAAGTGTTGGTGATGGAACGCTTTCGCGGGGTTCGATTTTCCGAACGTGAAAAGATTATCGAGCGCGGCATAACGCCCAAAGACATCGTAGATGTCGGGAGCCGCGCCTTTTTTCACCAGGTCATGCACGATGGGATCTTCCACGGCGATTTGCATGCTGGAAATCTCTTTATTCTCGATGATGGCCGCATTGGGATGGTGGATTTTGGCATTGTCGGCCGGCTCTCCCGCCGAGTGCAGACGGGCGTCATCAATATGTTCTTGGCGATTATCGACGAGGACTACGAGAATTTAGCCACTGAATATCTTTATCTCTGCCACTCAGCAGGCAAAACCAATCTATCCGCTCTGCAAAAAGATCTGATGGATACGATCTCGCCCTACGTGGGAATGCCGCTGGGTGAAGTGAATGTCGGCCAATTGCTTCTCCAATCGACGACGATTGCTGTTCGCCACCATTTGCAGGTGCCTAGGGAACTGATGTTGCTCTTTAAGGCCATTTTCACGATCGAGTCTTTGGGCAAAGTGCTCGAGCCCGATTTCGATATCCTCCAAGTCGGACACAAGTTAGCCAAGCAGCTCATTGTCAGTCAGTACAGCCAGGAACGCATCTTGAGAGATTTGCTGTCCATGGGACGCGATCTCCAGGTGCTGGCAGAGACACTGCCGCGGCAATTGCGATTATTTTTTAAGCGTTGGAGTGGCGACGATTACCAGTTTCGGCTGCGTAACGCGGACACGCAGGCAGTAGCGCAGGCGATTAACCGCTTTACCCGGGTGATGGCGCACGGCGTGCTAGCGATCGGATTATTTGGCATTGGTGGAGTTTTGTTGCACACCGGCCACGGGCCGTTTTTTTATTCACTCCCCCTCTCTGCACTGGCAGCAATCTTTACGGGCGCTGGGTTCGGACTTAATGGAATCAGAATTGCACGCCTGAAAGATCCAATATGAACCCGTTTTTTGTTCTTCTTGCTCTGGCGTTCACGGCGACAATCGCAACAGCCGAGGTGCCTG
>JALHPX010000412.1 GCA_022842225.1 bacterium | reverse complement strand
GTAGAGAACAGAGATTTTGCCTGATCTTTCAAATAGCCTTCTGTGTCGGCAATGGCGTTGATTCGCAAAATCCGATGCGTCCAACCATCCGCGGCGCAGGTGATCTCCTTATCGACGAGTTTTTTCTTGGTGCAGTAGAAAAGCCCAGCATCGCAGCCGTCTTTCTGTTTCCAAGTACGCGCTTCCATCAAGCCTTCAAACGTCAGACTGCCGCGGATAAATTTGACGACCAACTGGAAAGAGCTTTTGTCTTTTTGTTTCTTAATTGGAGTGAAGGTGAGCGAGCCCTGCAGGCTCTTTGCGAGCTCACGGGTCCTCTCAAAAGAATCCCCTCTACCGTTTCGATTATCATCATCTCCTACGAAGAAAAAATCTTCGGTGCCGATACTCTTGGAGTGCTTGGTCTGGTCTATCTCCCGCATCTCTGTATAAAAATCGAAAGGAAACCAGCCTTTCTGCGTCGGCCTGGATTTAATGGGCTCGATAAATTCGCAACGATTCATAGGAGCCGCTTCGACTTCTTCGACTCCGGCATCCAGGTGCGAAGCGCCCTCGTGTTCGGTAGCGCCTCTTAAAATGTGGAAGGAACTTAAGTGAATCCGCTCTTTGCGATCTTTACCAAAAGCCGGGGCAAAAGAGCCTACCGCCACCGCTGCCAATAGCAGGGCTGAGAAACCTGAATGCATTGCTATCCCTCCAAAACTCCATCAGTCGTAGCAACCTCGACTACGACCGTCAAACGAGCATGGGGAGCACAAAAAAAGGCCCCGCTCAGCGAGCGAGGCCTTTAAATAGTTTGAGTCAGCTTTATTGGAACGTAATCGTGCAGCCGTGGCCGCTGCAGTACACGCCCGCTTGGGAGAATCCACCCATCAGCTTTACACCGTGAGAGTGGTAATACCGGGGGCTCATCCACATATTGATCGAGCTATTGATATCGCTCGAACCCGACCAGATTTGCGTGCGATTGCCCGTGTAGCCATGTGGGCGACCCGTTTGAGCATTCTGAACCGAGATGTTGTAGAGATGGGGGCTATGTGTGAACGCAGCTCGACCATTGCGAGTGCGGTAAGCGTTCACGGCATCTAACCAACTATTTCCGCTGCCAGTTTGCACTTGGGCGGTGGAGCTTTGCACTTGAGTAGTCGCTGCGACGGCCGCTGCTGCCGCTTTTGCTTCTTTTGCTACTTCTTCAGCGCTTTCTTCCTTTGCGCCTTCTGCCTTAACAGAGATTTTGCCTTCTTGGTTTGAGACAACCAGGAGGTCCGTTACGCGCACGCCATCAGGGCGAATGCCGCGAACGAAAAAGCGCGTGCCGTCTGCAACTGGAAAAAAGCTTTTTGTTCCATAAGCTTTGTAGTCCGCAGCGCTACGAGTTTCCAAGGCAGTCCAGCTTTCGATTTTTTCGAAACGGATCTGAACATTTTTTAGTTCTTCTTTGGAATACACAAAAATCTCGCGGTAGTTGGGCGACGATTCGGTTTCACCGGCGCGCGCAATGACGTGCGAACCGACCGTGTTCTCTGCATCTGCCGTGGCGAACGCACTTACTGCGCTTGCGAAAATTCCACCGCAAAGGATGGCCAAGATTAATTTCGATTTCATTTACTTCTCCTAGGTAACAAAAAGACAAGCAACCGCACGCCACCGACTTGGTGACGACGGATCACAACGCTGAATAGAAAAGACTCAACGACTGAACTATGTTTTGAATTCTGCTCCGGAAACGCCATGAGTGGCGAAGAGCACCCCTACAGTCCAAACCCCCAGCCACTTTCGAAGAGTAATCATAGATGACTCCTTAGATGAGTTGCTTGTTTGGATGAGCGAGAGTTTTAGGTGGGAATAACGTAATTGTCGAGTGGAATTCCGGTTTTTTTTGCGCGACCGTTTTTTCGTCGACAAAACTGTGGAAATTAATTTGGCTGTGATTTGTCGATCTCGGGAGCGATCGAAATATCATCCGGAAGCTGATTCATATCTTCATCCGCAGCGTTTCCGGGCGCGAGTTCCGCTGCGGCGGCTTCGGAATCTCCGCCACCCACAGAGCCCGAGATTTTATCCTCGGCCACTTTGGCTGCGGCTTCAGCGGACGCCGCGGGCTTGTCTTGCGAATCGCCCGCAGCTTTTTTATCGGCACTTAAGTCAGGAACTTCCTGCGAAGAGGAGGGAGTATCCTTGGGCGCTTTGGCGATGGCTTTTTCGGTTGCAGGAATCTGCTCAGCAACTTTTTCGGCCGGTTTCTCGGCGGGTTTCTCCGTTGATTTTTCAGCCACTTTGCCAACAGGCGTGCTGGCTTGGCGCAGGGCCACTACACTGCCATGATCTGCGGGAAACGCGCCTGCAACAACAGCGGAAGCGTCGGCTTGGTTGCCGTAAAGGGTTCGGTACCAGAAATAGTTTCGCAGTACGGCGGCAACGTATTCGCGAGTCTCGCGATACGGAATGAGGTCCGTGAAGAGAATAGGGTCGTTGGTTTGGTAGCGCGTTACCCAGAGCTTCACTTTGCCTGGGCCTGCGTTGTAGGACGCAAGAGAGTGATGGACTTTCCCGTCAGTAGATTTGAGCAGAGCGCTTAAGTAACGTGCTCCGACTTCCACGTTGTCCTTAGGGGATCGGAGGTTTGCACTGC
>JALHPX010000411.1 GCA_022842225.1 bacterium | reverse complement strand
CACCGCCGCCTTTACAAACCATCTCGCGTCTTCCACACGCGCGCCCGCCCGGTTCGACTTCAAAGCATAAACTCCGGCATCGATCGCCTGGTGGGAATTCGCCTGCTCGTCCGCGGCTTCTAATTTATTGATCAAGTCCCAATTTACAATCTTACCCGCAACAAACGCAGGCTGCGGAGGTGGCGGAAGCGCGGCTCGAGCTTCTCGCTGATCTTTCTCCATCGCTGTCTCGCCACCCAACGCATAAATGACATCTGTCAGCGAGTATTTATCGAGTTTATCGACGATTTTAGGGTCTAAACCAAAGCGGGGCAATTGATTCAAGATGGAGGCAATCTTGTGGGCGGGATAATCGCTTTTGGCCAGATCATCCCAAAATGCACTGCGGAACTCGGGACGAGTTTTAATGAGCTCACGGTACAACTCTAAGTTCTTCATCATTGCATCGCGCTCGATGAGAAACACAACTGCGCGCCGAACATCCGCATCGGGAATCGCCTTTAGCTTTTGCCGGTGCTTCATCTGGTAAGCCCAGTCGTAGCGATCCAACTTAGAGACCCCCTCTAATTCTTTTTCAAATACCACTTCCCCCATGAGATCTCGCATCCAAGCGTTGACTACTTTGGAATTAAGTTCAGCATCGCGGATGCTATCGATATGAGTGATTTCTTCTGCCACCGTTAGCGGCTTTAGTTCGGCGTTGAATTCGTTGCGAAAGGCGACTTGTTTTTTATCCGAGAGCACAATCGCATCCTGACGATCCTTTAAGTTGTCGGTGCTCTGCACAGCTTTCCAATCCGCCTTCTGATGACGCTTCCAATCCTCTTTGACACCTTCAAAACCAGGAAGATCTAACCAAGCTTCCACGGGATAGGCATCGCGAGGCGCCACCGCCACCTGAGCCAGTCGATCGAGATTCCACTGGAGGACTTTTTCTAACTGATCGCGAGGTCCGGAATAATCGTGCAAGAAAGTGACGACGTCCGTCGCATCGGAAGTTAGCCCCAGCGCTTGATGGACGAGCGCTTTTTCGGTCGCGGAAAGCTCGCCGATATTGGGGAGGTGCCCCGCCGCATACAGTGCAACGTCGTCGACTGTCGCAGCCCGCTCGTCGCCCGGCTTGGTCGCCTTGCCAGGACTCAGACGCAACGTGGACTTGGCGGCGTTGGCGCACCACTCCACCAAGCCGCGCAAGCGGCTCTTTGCCTTTTCGTCGGCAGCAAAGCCGGTCGAAAAAGTAAGGCAAAGCAGAAATACCGATAGCAAGCGGCGCATCCCCTAACTATCGGTATTTTCGACGCTATTCTTAAACTTACGGTTCAACTCCGTCGACCTCCCGATAGAGCGAGACCAGTCAAAAAAAGCTCCAGGCAAATAGGAAGGTGAGAAGGATGACTAGGGCGCCGCGGGCGGCTCATCCCCCTCATAATGTCCAAAAATTCGAACTTCCACTGGTGAGCGCTTAGCGACATCCACGTTTGCGAGTGAATCATTAAATTCCGCCGCTATTCTCTGCATCTTCCCCATTTGCGCTTGATCAATGCCGGCCACAAAAAAGTAATTGATTTGAGGTGGAAATCCAAGCTGGTCACCCACTACAGAAGCGATGTCGAGATAACGGCGAAATTGATGCATGACCTTCTGGGCATTCGAATGCTTACTGGTGAACGGCATATCAAATACTTTGGTTTCACCAATTGCGACGGCATTGGGACGTTTTTTATTCTGCTCGCAGGGAAACCAAAAATGATCAATTTCCTGATCGTAGTATTGATTTAAGAAACCACTGTCGTTTCGAATAACGCCATCCCTAACCAACTGCTTCACGGTGACATTAACCCGACTTAAATACCCAATTCGCAAGGACAGCCGTAGCTCAGCCCACAGGGAGCAGACAATGCTCTTGCCGTAGCGAGTGATGTCTTGGAGCTGCTGCAAATTCTCTGGATCAAATGCATCGGATCTTTGGGAAAGCTTTGTCTCTGGCGCGCGAAATCGAGCAACATAATCTTGCAGTAAAGGCCGCGCGTAATAATCGGCGGGGAAACTCTGGACGATGTAGCCCAAGTCTTCGCCGATTTCGTTGGCGTAGCGATGAATATTAGAAAAGATTTTTCCCATCTGCATTCCGGGCTTCGGCGGCAAACCACCATTAATACCCATCAAGTGACTGGGGCGGTCGCGGAATAAACGAAGGATGCGCTGATAATGCGCGGGAAACTGGATTGCTATCGACGTGGGATCTAACGGATGCAGATGTTCGAACGTTCCCTTGAAGGCATGAATCTCGGCAATTTTGCCAGCGATAACTCCGTGCGGATAACGAACTTTATCGGAGCATTTTCGCTCGGTGGCCCCAACAGCCGGGCACCATGCAATCCAAAGAACAAGCGCTCGCAGCAGATGTGGACGAAAATTCATGTGTGCGGGGCTTTTACTTCAACGGCACTTTTTGATCAATAAACGCCGCTTTTCGTCGCTATTCCCAGCGGTTTAGCGCCGTTCTAGGCTAGCGGAAATGGCACGAGAGGTGCAATTTGCTTCACGCCGGAAGCGGAGGACGGTCCATGTCGAGTCTAAAACAGATAGTAGCAATCGCGGTTTTGTTTTGCTTAAACACACACGCAGAAGTG
>JALHPX010000410.1 GCA_022842225.1 bacterium | reverse complement strand
AGTGCGGAAGCTTTTACCCGAAATCGAACAAAACATTGAGCGATTGCAGAATGTCGTCGCACAGTCCGAAATTCCTAGGGTCGATATTGGGCCGCACTGCTCCAAACCTTACGACTGCGTGTACCAAGAAAAATGCTGGGCGCACTTGCCAGAGAAAAGCGTTTTTGATTTTCCTGCGATTCACAAAGAAGTCTGGGATTTTTACCGGCAGGGAATTACGGAGTTAACCGACCCGCGCTTTGGCCCCTTTCAAGGTACCCAAGCCAAGCGTCTGGAAGCCGTCCGCTCTAAAAAGCGTTGGGTGGACAAGCCACAAATCAAAGAACAACTATCCAGCTGGCAGTGGCCGTTGTTGTACCTAGACTTTGAGACGATTTCTCCCGCGATTCCGCGTTATGCGGGTTCTCATCCGCATGAGCAGGTGCCATTTCAGTTTTCCGCAACGCTGCAAAAGAAACGGGGAGGGGAAGTTGAGAAAATCGATTTTCTCCACGAAGTGGAGAGCGATCCGCGCCCCACATTGATTCGGGCACTGTGCGATATCGTCGATAAAGGCCGCTGCATTGTCGCCTACTACAAAGCCTTCGAAGGCGGCGTGATGGAGCGCCTGGCAGAGGGCATCGGCGGAAGGGACGCTGGCGTGCTCCTAGCCGCTGTCCGTCGCCTGGTGGATCCGCTGCCGATCATCCGCTCGGCTGTTTATGATCCCGCTTTTGGCGATAGTTTCAGCATCAAATCGGTGGCCCCCGCCATCTTGGGGGCAGAGGCTTCCTATGGCGCCATGGATGTGGGCGATGGTTCGGCCGCACAGCGCGCCTTTATGGAGTTAATTGATCCGCAGTTAAGCCCAAAGCGCCGCGCGCAGCTAAGGCAGGCTCTCTTGCAGTATTGCCGCAAGGACGTCGATGTCATGCAAAGTTTAGTGGACTGGCTCTTCACCCAACTGGATTAGGCGTGGTCGTCGGCATTAAAGCCTGCGACAAGGGCGTCGGTGCGCACTCCAACTCTAAATCCCAATTCCGCAGAGAGTTCCTCCAAGCGCCGTTCGAGTTTGGCAGCGGCCGCAAAATCCTGCGCTTCCAAATAACCCTCCTGTTCGCGGCCATTGGCGGCACAAAACAAAATGTCGGCGGGCGTCTGAGGGGTGTGGCAGTGGATGTAGAACTGCGGAAATTCCTTCTCCAGGATTTGTTTCAGTTTGTCGGAAATTGCCGACGCGACCGTAAAAGACGGGGGCTGCGCAAGGGGCGTCAACGAAACGCCAAGGTGCTCGCCGGTATAGCCCATGCCGTGGCCAGAACCAGGAAAAAACCGAAGCAGGCGAACCGTTTTGCTCCAATCGAGCAACTCACGGATGGAATGCGAGCCTTGTCGGGTTTGACGATTGTTCATTTTAAAGGTTTCCCACCATTCACTTCAATGACGCGCAAAATGCGATTAGCTGGATACTGATCTACCACGATTTCAGTAAGCCCGCCTTTGGTGGTGCCGCCGTAGGTAAAGAACTCGTTGGCGCTTTTTTCCCAGCCTCCAGGCAGACGCGGTCGGTGCTTGAGGTCGAACGGAATATCGATCTGCACCATGACTTTGCCTTTGACCCAGTTTGGCTCCTTGGAAATAATTTTAGAAAATTCCAGCGCCGAATCTCCCGCACCTTTCACGATAGCATCGGCCGCGCGTTTGGTCGTGACGTAGAGTCCGTCGGGGCGTCCCAGTACGCCATTGCCCACCACGTATTTTAGGTAATCTTCTTTAGTCATAAAATGGCTGGCTCCGTCGATAAACTCGGAGAGTGCGGCCACTTTGCCTTGGGTCAGCTTTTCTGCTTTGGCGAACTGTGCAAACTTTTCGATAAATTCGGGAGAAGAGTTAGCGAAGTTTTTACCAAAATAGAATCCGTTATTGCGACTGCCGGCCGTGATGATGTCTTTGGTAAATTCTGGCGCGGCGGCTTGGAGCTTTAAAAGACCCGTCGATCCCGCGCCGACGGTTTCGAAACCCAGTTCATCAAGCGATTTCAAAAACGCATCGGGCGCTTCGCCCATGAATTTTTTCACGGCAAGATCATGCCGACCCGCCTGGACGACTGTCTTTTGGTCAACTTCCTTAAGCGCTACTTTCTCAAGCGCCGCGGCGAGCGGAGGCAGGTCGTCAAGCAGTTCCGCCGTTGCAGCTGGGAATAGGCGGGCAAGTTTTGTAGCTCCTTCCTTCGCTACTTCTGGCAACACGGCCGGTGCGCGCTGGATCGTCGCACGCACACCCGCCTGTACCAATGTCCTCTCGGCCACCGGGATGATGGCTTTCTGAACTCCCTTGGCTTGCGCTCCTCCGGGCAAAAAGAATCCTGCAATTTCGTAAGTAAACGCACCCACCATTTCGCCCTGTACCGCGGCCGTACCGTTTAGAAACTTTTCGCCTTTCTGCGAGATCGTTTCCTTGGCGTCCATCGCGATTCGATCCAAGTGGATCATCGCTTCGCAGAGCACCACGCCGGTATTGGACAGAGCGGAGAGAGTATCGATGGGGTGGATTGCCATTTGATACATGGCTTCTCCCAACTTGGCGTTGGCCTCTACCGCACCATCGATAATGCCTTTGTAGAAATCGGCCTGATTGCGGAGGAAGCCCATTACTTCTGAGTA
>JALHPX010000409.1 GCA_022842225.1 bacterium | reverse complement strand
GAAGGTATGGAGCTGTGGGGCCGGAGTTGCTTCGCTTCAAAGACCGCAACGAAAAAGACATGCTATTGGGCATGACCCACGAAGAAGCCGTGGTTCACCTGGCGCGCACCGAAGCGGATTCCTATAAGCAGCTGCCTTTCATGCTGTATCAGATTCAGACGAAATACCGCGATGAAGCGCGCCCTCGCGCGGGACTCATTCGCGTGCGCGAATTCACGATGAAAGACGCTTACTCGTTTCACGAGAGCGAAGATTGCTTAAAGACTTATTACCAACGTGTACACGATGCGTATTCGCGGTTCTTTAAACGCGTCGGATTAAAAGACGTAGTCGTCATTGAATCCGATCCGGGAATGATCGGCGGCAATGCTTCGCACGAATTTATGGCTATTGCGGATTGCGGCGAAGACACGATCTTTATGTCGCCGGACGGTAAGTACCTGGCAAATAAGGAAATCGCGACAGCCAACTTCAAGCTCGATACCGCGCCAGCAAACGCCCTAGAAAAAGTGCACACCCCCGGATCAAAGACGATTGAGGAAGTTTCCAAACTCTTAGGCGTTAAGACCGAGCAAACCGGCAAAGCCGTGTTTTACGTCGACGCGGATGAGAAATTGGTGTTTGCGGTGATTCGCGGTGACTTAGAGATCAACGAAACTAAGTTGCGCAATTTCCTAAAGACCAAAGAACTTAAATTTGCGACCGACGCGCAAATTCGGGCCGTTGGCGCCGAACCGGGTTATGCATCGCCTCTCAATGTCGATGCCTCCAAAGTGCGCATTGTTTTTGACCCCACTGCCGCAAAGAGTAGCAATCTTGTCGTTGGTGCAAACGAGAAAGACTATCATTACAAGGGATTCAATTTCGCGCGCGACCTCAAGGACACTTCCAAGATCTCAGTCGTCGATATTGCCACCATTCGCGAAGGCGATCCGTGCCCTGTTACTGGCAAGCCGTTACTGATGAAGCGAGGAATTGAAGTCGGCAATATTTTCCAATTGGGCGTGAAGTATTCCAAGCCGATGGAATGTAATTTCCTCGACCGCAACGGCAAGCGCCATCCCATGATCATGGGTTGCTACGGCATCGGCGTGGGCCGCACGATGGCCTCGGTTATCGAGCAGTCGAACGATCAATATGGACCCATTTGGCCAGTCTCAATTGCCCCCTGGCAAGTGCACATCACCGCTCTGAATCGGAACGTGGACGCAGTACAAAAAGCCGCGGATGATCTGTATGCCACGCTAACCCAAGCCGGGATCGAAGTGCTCTACGATGATCGCAACGAAAAAGCCGGCGTCGCTTTTAATGATGCCGATCTTCTGGGCATTCCGTTTCGCGTGACTGTTTCGCAGAAATCCCTGGAGAAAGGCGAAATCGAATTTAAGATGCGCGATGGCTCTGAAAAAGGATTCTTCCCTGCCGGTGAAGCCGCCACGATACTCATCGAAAAGGTGCGAAAAGCGCTGAAGGGATAGCATGGACACGATTTTCTCTAAGATTTTGCGAAAAGAAATTCCGGCAAAAATCGTTTACGAAGATGACGTTTGCCTGGCGTTTCACGATGTTTCGCCTCAAGCGCCTGTTCACGTTCTCTTAATTCCGAAAAAGCCTATCGTAAATCTCACTGCCGCCACAAAAGACGACGAGAGAATTCTGGGCCACCTCATGGTAAAAGCCGCTGAGGTTGCAGCACTGTGTGGTGCCAAGGAGTTCCGCCTAGTTTCCAATAGTGGAGAGACCGTCGGACAAAGTGTTTTTCACCTGCATTTTCATATTCTGGCAGGGCGAAAACTAGGCTGGCCACCGGGGTAAATTCGGAGTGTTTACATGCGTGGTTTGATTCTTAGCTTGGCTCTCTTTCCGGCAATCCTGCTTTTGACCGGCTGCACATCTCTCAAAGGCAAAGCAAAGGATTTTCTAGACGCAGGCGCTTACGAACAAGCGCTGGAGTACTACCAACGTGCTGTCGATAAAGATCCCACCGATGCCGAGGCCCGTTCCGGACTCAATCTTGCACGTACCAAATACGTCGACAAAAAGCTGATTGAAACACGTATGGCCAGGCTGGGAGGCAACTCCCAAAACGCCATGGATCTGCTTTTAGACGTCGTGCAAAAAGAAAAGGCCTGGCAATTTGCACCCGCTGGGCAAGTCTCGGGTACCCAAGAAGAAGAAACCGCAGAAGGCCTACGATTCCTCGAAGCCAAATCCCAGCAAGCCATTGCTTCCGACCGGCCGCTGGTGGGCTTGTACTTCTACAAGCATTATCAACCGGTGTTTGAGTCGTCCATTCCGGGGGCCTATTCGCAGTCGCTAAAGAAAGTCCAGGCCAAGGGGAAAACCCAATGCCAGAAGCTGGCGAAGCTTCGAGAAAAAGGTCGGCCTTATTTCTCCCAGTTCGTTGCGCGCGTCTGCGGCGTATGGGGGCAAGAGCAAAAGGATTTAGCGGTAATCAATACCGAAATCGCCAAAACTCTCTTCAACTCAGTGTCGGCCAAATACATGATTGAGCATTTAGAGCCTGGCTTGCGTTCGGAACTAGATGCCCTCATCCAAGAATCCTTTCGCCAAACGCCGTGGCACAACTCCAATGCTGCCAAGAAGCTGCCGCTTGGGATAACTGGCACCTTTAATCGGCAGCACTCCGAGCAGGTAGA
>JALHPX010000408.1 GCA_022842225.1 bacterium | reverse complement strand
CAGCCGCGCAACCAGCGTGAATCCTCTCGCCCTCGAAGCCATGGCAGAAATTGGCATCGACATTCGCCATCACAAGAGCCGCTCCGTTACGGAAGTGGACACGTCCAAACTTGACCTGATTATTTCGCTCTGTGCAGAAGAGGTTTGCCCAATTGTTCCGGCAGCGGTGAAAAAAATGCACTGGCCCGTGGAAGATCCTGCTTCTATGCCCGAACACAGCCGCAAAGAAGCCTTTCGGCGCGTACGGGATCAGATAAAAGATCGTATCCTAGACTACTGGGACAAGCCGTAATCGCTCCCTGGGTAATGCCTGATTCCTCCAATGTATTCTTAAGAATACGCACCGCGATGTAGACATCGCTCAAGAAATCGACGGTTTTTGCTGAGGCAATTCGAGGGCTTGGCCTGTATTCTAAAAAGCGCCGTTTCTACGATCGCCAACCGCTTAGACTGAAGACAAAGCGTGCACGGATTGCACGCGCCCAAATCTACCACTGCCCAAAACCCATAATCTGGTCTCGCCTTTGCAAAATTAGAACAGTGAGATTTGCATCGATACCGTTCGGGGGAACAGGTTATGAAGCGCACCCTAATTTTCTTCAGTCCGTGGATATTCGCCCTTTTTATTGGCTGCGGAGGGGATGATTCTCCGCCGCCCCAGACAGCCAATGCCGATGCAGAGAGCTTGAAGAACCTGGAGTGCATTTCTAAATTGGCCCAGCAAATTTGCTGCAACGAACAGACGGCCGCTGCGGCCACTTACGAACAGTGGTGCGCAACAGCCGTGCAACCTTCGCCAGTGGGCGGAAGCTACACACTGCCAGCTCCACCACAACCCACAACACCCGTGGCACAAACACCCGCACAAATCCCGGGCTGCCAACCCTCGACGCAGCCACTGACTTGCCAGCAAGCGATTTCAAATTTTGAGCTGCAATATGCGACGACATACGCCAAGGATAAAAATTCTGAGACAGAGAAGTGGAAAGAAAATCAGGGCAAGGCCGTGATTACCTGTGTGGGCAACAACATGGGAATCAGTACCACTGAAGAGTTCTATTCCAATCCAACCGCGCAGTGCCAAGCCGCGCAGATGTATCAGAACTTTGCTTCCCAAGCGCCCGCTACGATCACGGGCGCAGTTCCGGCCGGGGTCGTGCCTCAAACGCCAAGTACGGCCTCGGCCAATACTGCTTCCCAAACCAGCACGACGACAGCAAGCACGGGCACCACGGCTTCTGGAGCACCCGCGCCGATTTCCACCGAAATGCCAACAGGGAGTGGATTTACGGGCGGTACCAGCGTGCCGCGCGGAATGACTGCGAGCCAAGTGCAGTCACTCACGGCTAATTCTATTCCTAAGGAATACTGGAATGAGATTGCGTGGTAGCGAAGCTATTTGACGTCGTTTACTCGAAGTAGGTGAACGCCTTTGATGGCGGGCGAGAGCAGGCATAGGCGTAAGTAGTGGGCCAGGGGAACATCTTTGGCCCGCGCGCCGCTGCGGCTGACATGGCGAAAGAAAGTGCCTTCCTTTTTTTGAATCGCAAAGCCCTGGTGGGAGATGTTCATCGCAGATCCCGGCACCGAAAATCCCGGCCGCACAATATTTAACACCGTGGCATGGGGAATCGACGCGAGGAAAATGGGATTTACTTCGACGTCTTGGATCAAATAGCGAAGGCGCTTATCTATCAGCTCATCGTGGATCTTTTTTTCCAGTGGGGTTGTCTCGCCCTGAGGTGCGCGCTCTTCCTCTGTGCGCAAGCGAGCTGCCAAGTCAGCTTCCTCTGCTTTGCGCCGAGCGATTTCCTCAGGCGGCACTTCTTTGCGAGTGATGATCTTTTCTAAGACGATATAAGGCACCGCCGAAGTAACAGGTGCAAATTTGGCCCCGGCCGCATGAAGTTCCGCTAGGCGCTTCTCTCGCTCCAAATCTGAAATACCTTCCACACGAATAGTGGAAAGTGGCAATTTCTCAAACCACTGCTTCTTGGTGATTTTGGCGGACGCGATGGCGGTTCCCCAAGGCTTGCCGATTTCGGCAGTGATGTCGGTGAGCAATCCCGACTGGGTATTCTGCGCAATCCAATCCACACAGGGAAAGTGATTCCGCTCCACAAACGAAATCTTTCCGTTCCGATAGCGGATCCGCATTAAGCGTTTTTCAAACTCACTCGCTTTTTTTGCCGTGGCCAGAGCTAAAACCGTTTCCACAAAAGTCGTGCAGTCAAAAGCATCCAATCGGAAAAGCGGCCCCTGATCAAAACGAGAGCCAGCACCATCGCCCAGTGGCGCGTCTACATAGGGCAAGCCGTAAAAGGCCATGCCGGCGGAATCGATCCGCTCTTCGAGTGTGTTTCCTTTGACGCGGGCAAAGAGACTATCGAGGTCTACTGCCAAGCAGGAAGCAGAAATGCAGGCCAGAATGGTTACAATTACCGAGATTTGGGCGCGGATCCGCATCCCTTCTGATCGGAGATTTCAGCCACTAACTTGAAATTAACGCAGGGCGTGAGACGAGCTCACGCCCTGCGCGGTACTTACTTAGAAAATAGTTCCACTTAACCACAGGTTGATCGAAGCGGTCTGCGTCCACGAGGGTGGATTATCGGTTTTGAGTTGTGCGCGCCGCAAACTATCGTCGAGCGGAGTACTGG
>JALHPX010000407.1:1671-2716 GCA_022842225.1 bacterium | reverse complement strand
CAGCCTTAGTAGTGCTATAGCAGGTCCCGAGGAGTGAGGGATGCCCAGCGACTTTGAAATCCTAAAAGAAATTTTTGAACGAGACGTGTGCCAGCGTGCGACGAAACCTTTGAAAAAAGGCGCTCAAATTGCCATCACGCTTTCAGATAAAAGCCAGGTGAGTCTGCGCAAAACCGACTCCGGGATCAAGGCCGAGGCCAGCCCCGCGGAAAAGCCCGACATGAGCTTTGAGATTCCCACCGGCGCCTTGCAGCACCTCCAAAAAGTCGACTCCGAAGATATCGGAGACATCGGCGTGGAAATCTTAAAACTCATGGCCTCCGCCGAGCCTAAGAAAAAGGTGCGCGCGAAAGTGCACATCGGCGCCTTCTCGCTCTTTACACAAGGGTACCTGGGAATTCTGCCGCTGGGCGGGCCCGCGGTGATGAAATTTTTGGGCACCAAAGGTCTCACCAACATCGGCAAGATCAAAGAAGCTCTCTCCAAACTTAAAGGGTAAACATGGCAGACAAACTCAAACTTTTTATTAGCGCCGAAGAAATCGATGCGCTGAACACGAAATTAGCGGCCAGCATTCAGAGTGATTACGAGAAAATCCTAAAGCCCGGAGAAACGCTTTTAGTCGTCGTAACCCTTAAGGGCGCCGCTTTCTTTGCAACGGATCTTCTGAAAAAGATGAAGCTACCAGTGCTAATGGATTTTGTACGGCTTTCGAGTTACGGCTCGGGCACGAAGTCGAGTGGCACGGTTCATATCGTCAAAGATATGGAATCCAGCCCTACGGATCAGCACATTCTCATCCTCGATGAAATCGTCGACAGCGGCCGCACGCTGGCGTTTCTCAAAGAACGCATTCGCGCGGGCGGTCCCAAGAGCGTGAAGCTTTGCAGTTTGCTCAATAAGCCGAGCCGCCGCGAAGTGCCCGTGGAAGTCGACTACCTGGGTCGCGACGTCGAGGACAAGTTCCTTGTAGGATATGGCTTAGACAAAGCCGAACTCTATCGTAACTTGCCTGCTGTTTATTATATTGAATGAAACACTCCGC
>JALHPX010000407.1:0-1661 GCA_022842225.1 bacterium | reverse complement strand
CTTGCTTCACTTGTACTGTGTTTAGCGGGAGCGGTGGTTTACTTCTCTTCCCCTCCACAGGCGCGCACCGGCGAAAAAGTCGTTGCGCTGACTTTTGACGACGGCCCTAATCCTGGGTTCACCCAAAAAACTTTGGCGTTACTCAAACAGCACGGGGCACATGCGACGTTTTTTGCTTTAGGCCGCAACCTGCAGATGCACCGATCCACGGCCCTCGCCATTGCTGAATCTGGAAATGAATTGGCGAACCATGCCTATAGTCACCAGGTTCTTTCGCAGCTGCCGTTTAAAAAGCAAAAAGAAGAGATTTTAGCGACGGAGAAAGAGATTCTGAATTTAGCGGGAGCGACGCCTATCCTGGTGAGGGCTCCTTACGGAGTAGCTCCATGGCCTCTGCGTCTGTGGATCTGGCTGACGGGGAGGAAATTGGTTGGGTGGGACGTTTCAGTTTCTGATTTTCTCAGGCACGATCCAAGGGAATTAGCGAAAGCGCTCACACAGCAAGTCCGTCCAGGGGCGATCTTTCTCCTGCATGATGGCGAGGGAAACCGTGCGGAAATGCTACAAGCGTTGGAATGGTTGCTAGCTTACTTAAAAGTAAACGGCTACGAAGTGACGACAGTTTCAGACTTACTTGCGCGCTCCCACTAAAATATCGGCGCCTAGATGATACACATCCCATGCGCCCTTCTCATTCTTCAACGCCGAAATATCTTCGATATACATCCGCACTCGCACGCCCTGCGCCTCTGCATTGAGCGTTAGCACATCCTGATCCAAGGTAACCGGGCGCTTGCTGGCTTGGCCGCCATTCAGACGATTGAGTAATGCTGAGATATCTAAACTCACTGCTTGCTGCTTCCCTCTGGCGATCTCTAAAGAGGAGCCATTCCAAAAAAAGGTATATTCGACCGCACCCTCGCGATGGCTTTGCCGCTTGCCCTGTTGGTCGAAAACTCGCATCACTTCAAAGCGCGAGAGAAAATCAAAACCGCGTGTGTCGTACCCCGACGGATAATTCGTCGTAAAGGATCGCCACTCGCCCTTGGGACTCAATTCCCAGGGTGGACTCATGCCCTGCCCACTTGTTGGTAATCGCAGGAAATAGAATACAGCCGCGCTTACGACTACAAGCGTCACAAGAAACGTAATCCACCCGCTGCGAGGTACTCGACGAAACGACTTGGTTTGGATATTTTTCATCTCGGTTTTCACCAAGAGTACTAAATCGAGAAACAGGACGGCCACCATGAAATTATCTTCGAAGTTTTTATTGAGCCTAGCGTTCGCACTCAGCGTGCTCTCGCACACCCCCGCAAATGCAGCACCGGTAGAGGATTGGAAAGGCAAAGCCTACGACAAAAACTTCCAAGCTTCTGTCATGAGCGGCATGACGATCATGGGAACAGCTGTTGGCTTTGGATTGATGGCCTCTTTTGCTGGCAAAATTCTCGACAAAGGATTTATTCCCGACATCTCCAACCAAGTGTTCTTGGAAGGAACATTGGGACCGACTTTCATGTCGGCAGGCACCGGATGGCAAATGGGCGCGCACTTGCGTTGGGATTTTCACAAAAACGAATTTTGGACATTCTACAGTTTAGGTGGATTTGGTTGGGACATCATTCCCAACGGCTTCACGAATCTCGTCGCGTTCCACC
>JALHPX010000406.1 GCA_022842225.1 bacterium | reverse complement strand
CCGCTCTGCGACAATTTCGCGCCTTTCCGCTGTCCTTGCTGCTTTGTTGCACGCAAGCACTAGCTTTTCCGACGAGACCTTTCTCCGCTGGGGTGGGGCTTGGGGTTCCGGAATTTACTTTTATTGAAGCCCAGGTAGCCGTGTTTGTACGTTGTCAGTTGGGTGCGACCTTCGGAGCGCTGCCTATTCCGGGGCTACTGCCAAAGAATGTTCCGCTGGATACTCAAACAGTGAGTTTATCGACGGGGGATACTTTTACTCTCGAACCCAAAGTGACGCCTTCATTCTACCTGTTGTCCCCCTTCATCCGAGTGTTCCCTTCGAAAGACAATAATTTCTATTTGCAACTGATGTGGTCAATGCTGCGCTTGACTGCGGCGATCACCGGCGATTTGACACCGCGAGATAATCCCTCGCTACCAACTGTCCCCGTGACGGGCTCGGTGCTGATAACGCAGTCGATGCCAACATTTTCAGTGGGGTATTTTTTCTCCTCGCAGATTTACTACTTTAATTTGGCAATCGGTGTGGCGCATATGATGAGCCCGACCACCTCCACTTCAGTCAGTGCAACTATTCCAAATTCTCTAGGCGGCAACTCGACAAACGAAGAGCAGTTGAACAACATCAACGCAGATATTCAATCATCCGTGGCAAGTGCATCGGCGGAGGTTCGCAAAACTTATGGGTTCTCTCCCTCGCTCCATATTTCGTTTGGTTTTTATTTTTAGTCTGCTGATTTTTTCGTCGTGCACCCGGGCGCCGATTAAAGAGCGAAAGCAGGCGATGCGAATGGCCACGCGGCCATTTGTTTCCGATGATCTGGGAACCGCTGATTTTCTCAAAGCGCTGGAAGCGCATGTCGTTTTTCTAGAAAAAGCTAAGCTAGGAGCCACTCTTTCTTTTGGTCCCGTGGAAGTTCCGGTTGTGCCGTATGTGCAATCGCTGCGAGGTTTGGTGGATTGGTCCAAGGCGCATTCCGTCGACGGTGACGCGCTCTGGGAGAAAATCGCAAGCGAGTTTGAGTTTCTAGAAGTTTACGGCACTAAGAGTTGGGGCCGTATCATGCTGACTTCGTATTTTGAGCCGGAATTTGCTGGCAGCTTGACTCCCACTCCTGAATTTTCCCAACCAATCTACAAAGCCCCGAGTGACATGATCGACGTCAATATCTCGGCATACGACGAGCGGTTTCGAGATGTGGGCACGATGAAAGGGCGCATGGCGATGGACGAGAGATTGGGGAAGATGCGCATGGTGCCTTACTACTCGCGCACGCAAATCGATGGTCCTGAAAAGGCGCTTAAGGGGCGAAATCTAGAGCTCTGTTACGCTAATCCCGTTGATTCGTTTTTTATGCAGGTGCAGGGCTCTGGCACTGTTCAATTGCCCGACGGCAAAAAGATGCGACTCGGCTATGCGGATCAGAACGGCCATAAATACCATTCGATTGGGAAGTTTCTTACGGACATCATTCCGCTGGAGAAAATCACGCTCTTTACTCTGGAGACACATTTGAGGGCGCTACCCGAGGCGGATGCGCGCTCGGTGCTTTTTAAGAATCCCAGCTACGTGTTCTTTCGGCCTCTCGAGGGGCCAGCTCTCACTAGTTTAGGAAACGAAGTATTTGCCGGAAGAACCATTGCTACCGATGTGCGCTATTTTCCCAAAGGTGCCTTGGCGTTTCTGCAATTTCGCCGTCCCGTCTTTGCGGCTGCGACGGGAGATGAAGTTTCGAACTGGCAGGAAGTTTCCAGATTTGTTTTCGATCAAGACACCGGTGGTGCTATCCGCGGTGGGGGCAGGGCGGATTTGTTTTGGGGCTCGGGTACCGAGGCCAAAAGATTTGCGGGCGTGATCAAAGATGATCGCGCCCGCCTCTATTACTTAGTGCCTTCGAATATCGACTATTTAACCCAAGGCGTCCGCGAATAACATTTCGCGGTACTTAGGCAACGTCCACAGTTCGTTGGCAACCAATCCCTCGACAGAATCCGAAGCCGCCCGAAGTTTCTGCGCGATGGGAACGATGTCCTTCGCCAGCGTTTTCATCTTCTTCTCTTCGTCTCCTTCCTGACGCAATTTATCCAAAGCCTTTTCCAAGGATTCGGCTTGGCCAAGCATCTCGCCCATCGCGGAGCTCAAAGCTTCGAGACGTGCGCTATGGCGCTTTTTGTTTTGCGCGCCGGAGATGTGATCGTGAGCAAGTCCTGTTTTGCCAATCTGCGTTTCCACACAGGGAACAACATAGGTGTGAATGAGCTCAAGCAGAGTCGTGAGCTCGATCTCCAATGTCTTGTTGTAGCGTTCGACGGCGATATGGTGACGCGAAGCAATTTCGGATGCAGACAAAGTCCCGGTGGTAACCAAGAACTCAGTCGCCTTCTTGTCGGTCAGCACTTCCAGCGCTTCTACCGACGAATCCAAAATAGGCAGTCCGCGCTTTTTTGCTTCCTTACGCCATTCAGCCGAATAGTTGTTGCCCTCGAAGCAGATGCCCTTGGCTTCCCGGAAAAGCTCGCGAACCAGTTCCATCACGCCTTCGTCCCGGCTGGATTTGCTCGACAACAACGTTTTCAGCCGCGGAGTTACTTTCTTAAACGTATCCGCTACTGCGGCGTTTAAGAAGCTTACTGGAACCGCAACGTTGGCGGAGCCGCCCACTGCTCGGAACTCAAATTTGTTGCCGGTAAAAGCAAATGGGCTGGTGCGATTGCGATC
>JALHPX010000405.1 GCA_022842225.1 bacterium | reverse complement strand
CGGATAAGAATTTCGCCGAACGCAAATCGATACCGATAGAAGACGTGACCGAGCCGCTTTTAGTGGCGAATCGCAAACTGCTCAAAGTGCGTTCCGCACGCATCGCGCCCTTTACCGATACGAAAATTTTACTGTCGTGGAACGGAATGGCGATTCACGCGTTTTGCCTTGGGTACCAGATCCTCGGCGAAGAAAAATATCTTCAGGCCGCAAAGCGTGCTGCTGAATTCATAGTTCAAAAATTGCAGTCACCTGCGAATGGACCCGCTGGTGGCCCGCTATACTACCGCGTGTTTAAAGACGGTAAGAGCCGCTTCACGGCTTACCTCGATGATTATGCACATTGGATCAATGCCCTATTAAGTCTGTATGAATCAGATTTTGATGCGCGCTGGATTGAATTGGCTGAGGCCTGCGCGCGCACTGTTATCGACGAATTCTGGAGTGAAGAGCACCAGAGCTTTTTCTACACCGGCAACTCGCACGAAAAACTCTGTATTCGCCCAAAGGAAACGCACGACGGTGCAACGCCGTCGGGATCCGCGATGGCCGTCACGGCACTCTTACGCCTTTACCGCTTCACCGGTCGGGAAGATTGGATGACTGTAGCCCGCAAATGCCTGGAGCGATCCGAACCTCTAATGCGCGCGGCTCCGACGAGTTGCACGCAGCTGCTGCTGGCGGCTGACTCCTATATCAATGGCACCACCGAGTACGCAGTGGTGGCTGGCGACGATAAAGAGGAATACCAACAAGTAATGGACCTGCTTCGGTTAAGCTACTCGCCTTCTCGCATTGTCGCGTGTGCGGGCAAGGCAAAAGCCGGAGTGGAGCTAGCCGTGTTGCGAGACAAAAAACCAGTGAATGGCAAAACCACTGTTTACGCTTGCCGCGCCTTTCGCTGCGAGACCCCATGGGTCGGACTTGAGCAGATCCGTGAGAAATTAGGATGACCCAGATCGCCCACTCCATTGGGAGCCTAGATGCCTTGCGCGCGACTGGTTCGCAGCTAGTGGAATTAGAAGATAAAATGATCGCCGTCTTTTGTCTGGGCGAACGGGTGCTCGCAATAGAAGAGCGCTGCTCGCATCGGGCGGGCCCACTCTCAGAGGGCAAGGTAGTGGATGGCCGAGTGGTGTGCCCCTGGCATGGCTCCGAGTTCGAAATATCCACGGGCGATGTAAAGAACGGCCCGGCCAAGCGGTGCCTAAAGACCCATACAGTGGAAATCCGCCAGGGTGAAGTGTTTATAAAGGTGAACCCCGAGGCCCCGACCTGATTTTCTACCTTTGCCAGAAAGCAAGCTGTGGTCTATGAAGTGATTTCTCTAAATGTGGGGGTGTAGCTCAGTTGGGAGAGCACTAGCTTTGCAAGCTAGGGGTCAGGGGTTCAACTCCCCTCACCTCCACCACTTTTAAACGGTCCATACCGGCCCGATAGATTCCATCGCTTAATCAAAATCAGGCGGCACTTGTTACATGGAACTTTAGCTCAATCCGAACACGTTCGAATTCTTGCTCCAACTGGCTTACTTGCTGGACCGCCCAGTCCATTTCAACCTCGTCGGACATTGCTTCAATATCAGCGCAAATACTCGCCATTCCACTTGCACCAATGTGACGAGATGAGCCCTTTAGTTTATGCGCAAGACTGCGGGCTTTTGTTCTGTTTCCGGCTTTCACCGCCTGGAGCAAGTCACTAACGATTGAAGGAGCTAAATCTAAAAATATACCCGCTAGTTCACACACTAGGTCGGGCTTGCCCGGCTGATTCAAACTGCGCAGGGAAGCCATTACTTGCGGATCCAAGTACGTCACTTGGCGGGCGGGTAATCTGTCTAGCAACGCTTTTAGTGACTCAATTTGAAGTGGCTTCGACAAGAAGTGATCCATACCGGCCGCTCGACACTTCTCGGCGGCTGAGTCCAGCACGTTAGCAGTCAAAGCAATAATCGGTGTGTTTTGATAGCCCTCTAAGCCTCTGATTTTTTTGGTTGCTTCGAAACCATCCATCACAGGCATTTGGCAATCCATCAACACCGCATCGTAGCGAAACTTTTTCGCGGACTCAAAAGCCTCGGCCCCATTTTCAGCTAAGTCAGATCTGTAACCTAACTTCTCGAGCATTCGAGCAATCACTCTTTGATTTATCGTACTATCCTCTGCCACTAGAACACGGGCGGACGGGCCAACCGGAACAGCAGACAAATCACCGAGAGCAGACTCAGATTTCGCTTTGGGTTTCGGCTCTCCCCCTAAAAAAGACAATCGTTTGTATAGCTCCGACTGTAATAGAGGAATTGGCAGCGAGAGACCCGGATTGTTTTCCTCAATAAGGCTGCGAGATTTTGAACTCACAAAAACCAAAGTCCTCGACATTTTCTTCAAAAGCGATCGAAGCTCCGGCGGAGTTGGGCTTTGTTCTCCTAAGCTTCCTAGATCGATAAGACCGATTTGGTTTTCGTTTGATGAAACCCACTCCGAAGAAAGTTCCCGCAAAGGCACAAACGTGACATCACGATAACCTCTGGCATCCAACATTGTTTTTACGCGTTCCCGGAAAAACGGATTATCGCTAAAGCAAACTACACGCTCGGACGCCACGGAAATGCGGCTAACCTGAATGGACGGCTGAACACCGAAGCTCAGTTCAAACCAAAAAGTACTGCCCTTTCCCGGGCGACTATCCACTCCGATTCGCCCACCCATTTTTTCCACTAACTCCTTACAG
>JALHPX010000404.1 GCA_022842225.1 bacterium | reverse complement strand
AAACCGTACTATTAGATGTAATCGCCCTTTTTGATTTTCTCGACGATGATTTTCTCAGGCATCGTGGGATCGCGCGGATCCACCGTGAAGTAAGCTTGCTGCTCGCAACGGCGCTTGTTCTTAATGAGCCAGTTGAGAATATCCGATAGGCCCTTGTTCTTTTTGTCCTTAAAGAAGGGGTCGTTCTTCAGAGCATCGTGCGCTTTTTTAAGAGCGCGTGCTTCTTGAACGTCGTTTTCCTTCACCGGGTAATCGTTCAAGTCGTACTTCTTGATATCTTCCGGCAACACTCCTAGGAACCGAATATCGGGTGCTGAGAAATCCGAGTTGCGGATCAAGCTCGCAGCCGAACCGGCTTTCAACGTACGATAGATGTTTTGCAAGGTGTACGCGTCTAAGTCTCCGAAGAAGTAGATCGGAACGCTTAATTCGTCTTGGATTAGCTTTACCCAACCACGGACCGCGTTACTGGGAACCCCTTGTGCGCCCAATAGAATGCAGTTGTGTCGACGACAGAAACCATTCGCCACAAAGGTATTCGCCGTACCTTCTGATTCCACCACCAGGCAGAAATCGATTTTCTTCTTGGCTTTGAGCTTCAAACTCTGCGGACGGTTCTTTGGCTGAAACGGTGTCGTTCCCAAGCTGCTCAGATCCACCACGGCTTTGTCGCCATCGGGAAGCGTCTCAGTAACTACTAGCTGCTGGCTGTAGGTTTGGCCGCCTCGATCGTTGGCGAAACAATTTAGGTCTTCGCGGTAGCACTCCAGCATCTCGCAAATAAAATCGATGACAGAATCGCTCTCCGATTGATCGGCGAAGTCTAATGGGCCGAAGTGCTTATCGTGTTTCACTTCCCCTTTTGCGATGTAGTAAATTTCGCGCTTTGTGTTGACCGCGCCCGTTTCCAAGTTTCTGAGGAAGATTTCCAACAGAAAGATCGCACGAGACATTTTCTGAACGGACGATACATTCAGCTCTGTGCGAACTCGTTTATCCCCTGGAGTCAGGAAACCAACCTTGGGGTTGTAAAAGGAGTTGTCGAGAGAACACTTAACGGCCTCTAACACCGGACGCCGTGCGGCTTCCAAATCCGAGAGGAGCCGGTTGCACATTTCTTTCGAAAGCTTTGGCACATCGTTGTCTGAGCTAGCCATTATAACGACCTTTCTTTAGCGGAGCCTTTAGAGGCTTTGGCGGTTTTCTTCGACGCGGGCTTACCAGCCGCCTTCTTGGATTTTTTTCCGGACTTAGACGCACCCTTTGCAGCACGTGCAGGTTCGTCCGAATCGGTTTCGGCTGCAGCATCGACTTCAACTTCGTCGGTGCTAGCTTCTTCTGCATCCTCTCTGCCGTCATCAATATGATGAACCTTGCCTTGCTCTCGGGCCACTCGGAACTCTTCTGCGGCCTCTTCCACTTGCTTCCGGGCATCATTGACGTCGCGACCCAGTAACTTGATTAAGCCTTCGTTCGCTTTTTTCTTACGCGTTTCCGGCGCTTTGGTGATCCGGCACAGTGCATTGACCAAAATGGGGCAAAATTGCTCGATATGACGAGTTTTGTTTTCCAGATCGGCTTCGCGGTTCTCTTTGCGAATATGACGAGACAGGCGCTGACCGGCCTGAATTAAAGCGCGGCGCATTTCCTCAACCAACTCATCACTCGCATCGATCGTTTCTTTCGAAGCGTTTTTGAACTTAATAAAGGGAGAGACCATACTCACCGCGATCACATAATCGCCGGTGGGCAGGCCGCCTTTTGGCTGCGCCAAACCGTATGCTCTCCAGTTTACCGTCTCAATCGCTCGCACGATCGCACACGCTGCTTTGTCGAATTGCAAGGGCACGCGGTTCGCAAAGCGCAGCACCTGCACCGGGCCCTGCTCATCGGGATTCTGATTACCATTTTGCAGACGAGCAATCGCCACTTCCACCGCCACGGGTTTGTAATCGCAGATGGTGGGTTTGCGGGTCATCACGGCGAAGAAATCGATCTCGCCCAATCGACGAATGCTTTTCGAGAACGCTAGCTCCCCAATCGTCATGACGGACTTGGTGCTAGGCGCCATCAGTGTGGTTTTTTGAACCGCGCTGAATAAGTTTTTAAATTGTTCGTCGGTCGTCTTATCAATGGATTGCTCGAACATTTTCTTGTCCGCGCCATTAGTGATGAATTCCTTGATGACGTTGTCCGTAATCCGGGAAAAACCCTTCTTAAGCCAGGTTGCAACTGTCGCGCGTCCAAACAAGTGAGAGTGGGCGATAAATTCACCCAGCTTCATGGTGTGAGGATGCGGTTCGATTGCGTCTGGAATAGAGGGGACTTCGTTGGACACGCGCGGAATATCCTGCCAGGCCTCTTCGCCGATCTTGTATTTCAGAGTGAGATGCGGATTGACCAGGGCCGTGCCTGTTAAGTAGGTGAGAATTCCGCCTTCGCCCTGCAACTGCAGGCGGCCGTCGAACAAAAATTCAACGCTTACGCCGTGCGGTTTATCCGACTTAAAAGTCTGACGATCGGTGATGACGCCGCGGTTGTGTTTAATATCCACCATGACCGTGCAGCTGATCGCCAGCCGCATGTCTTTAGTCTTGGTGATGACCTTGGCGCCTTTTGCGCTGGTTAACTGCGCCCACGTCGTAGCAGCGGAAATACCAATCCCCTGCTGTCCGCGAGAGCAACGTCCGCGACCGAATTTTGACGACGCTAAATATTCGCCAAATACTTTTACGATGTC
>JALHPX010000403.1 GCA_022842225.1 bacterium | reverse complement strand
CAATTTCAACCGCGCACATGCGGCACTGAGCGACGACGGAGAGTCCCGGATGGTAGCAGTAGAACGGGATCTCAATTCCCGCCGACTTGGCGACTTCGATCAGATTCGTTCCCGCGGCAAACTCGATTTGTTTGCCGTCGATTGTGCACTTAGGCATGGGTGCCTCCTGGCATTTTCGCTTCAAAATCCGGTTTAAATTTGGTGACGAAACTAATGACCGGCCCTGCAGCGGCGTCGCCCAAAGCACACAGCGTTTTGCCGTTGATGTTATCGGCGATACTGAGAAGCATTTCGGTGTCTTGGCGCTTGCCTTTGCCATCCATGATTCGGCCCAGGATTTCTTCCATCCAGCGGCAGCCTTCACGGCAAGGAGTGCACTGCCCGCACGACTCATGCGCATAGAACTTGGTGATACGGCGAATGAGTTTAACGACGTCAAAACCTTCGGCCACGACCATGATGCCGGCCGAACCCAACATGGTTTTTGCCTTCATCATGGGCTCGATATCGAGAGCGACATCAATTTCAGAAGCAGTCAAAACAGGAGCCGAAGATCCGCCTGGGATTACCGCTTTGAGCGGCTTATCGTCGAGGATTCCACCGCAATAATCATAAATGAGTTCGCGGATTGTCACAGCACCAGCAGGCAACTCATAGAGCCCTGGCTTTTTCACATGTCCCGAAACGCAGAACAGACGCGTGCCGCCCGACTTCTCAAACTTGCCAAACTTTGCAAACCACTCTCCGCCTCTGCGCATGATGAAAGGCACCGCACAAAGAGTCTCGACGTTATTCACGATCGTCGGGCCGCCGAAGGCGCCCGCTTGTGCCGGAAACGGCGGCTTAACTCGCGGCTCACCGCGCTTACCCTCTAAGGAGTTGAGCAAGCCTGTCTCTTCGCCGCAGATATAGGCGCCGGCTCCGCGATGGACAGTGAGATCAAACTTAAATCCCGTGCCCAATACGTCGTTGCCTAAGTAACCCTTGGCGTAGGCTTCGTTGATTGCTTCGTCTAAAAGCTTGGCTTCGCGCGTGTACTCGCCGCGAATGTAGATGTAGCCGACATTGGCGCCAATCGCGTGACCAGCAATCACCATGCCCTCAATCAAGAGGTGTGGTGTGTAGCGCATCAAATCGCGATCTTTAAATGTGCCAGGCTCGGATTCGTCCGCGTTGCAGACAACATACTTTGGCTTGGCGGATTGCTTGGGAATGAACCCCCACTTAGTTCCCGTCGGGAAGCCGGCGCCGCCGCGACCGCGCAAATTGGATTTTTTTACCTCGTTGATGATGTCATCGGGAGTCATGGTCAGGCATTTTTTTAAAGCCTGGTAGCCTTCCATTTGATCCAAGTAATACTTAAGAGGGCGCGCCTCTTCGCGGAAGTGCTGGATGTAGATGGTTTCCCATTTTCCTTTTTGAGCTTCCATAAATCCTTCTGCCTAGTGACGGGCTAAAATCTCGTCCATTTTGGAAACCGTCAGGTTTTCCACGTAATCATCATTGAGCATCATGGCCGGCGCTGTTCCGCAGGCTCCCAAGCACTCTTCTTCCGCCAAGGTGAAAAGCTGATCGGCGGTGGTGCTGCCACAGGCGATGCCTAATTTCTTTTCACAGTGTTCTACTAATTCGTCGGCACCGCGCAGGATGCAAGCAGCGTTGGTGCAAATCTTAAGATGGAATTTCCCTACGGGCTTTAAGTTGTACATCGTGTAGAAGCTGGCAACTTCTCGCACTTGGGCCGGATGGATATCGATATACGTTGCGATTTCGTCCAGAGTTTCCTGGGACAACCAACGCTTCTCTTCCTGCGCTTGGTGCAGCGCTGGCAGCAACAACGCTACCCGGCTGGGGTAACGAGGTACGAGTTTATCCATGGCTTCGTAAAATTTAGCCGAGAGCGTTTTTGGCTTCATCGGTCGAGCTCTCCCGCAATGATGTTGATACTTCCCAAAGTTGCGATCATGTCGGCAATCTTGCCGCCATTCGCCATCGGGCTCAGTGCTTGGTAATGCCAGAACGAGGGACCGCGAATGCGCATGCGATGCGCAGTTGGCCCGCCTTTACTGACGATATAAAAACCCATTTCGCCGTTAGCACCTTCGAAAGCGGTATACGCTTCGCCGACGGGAACTTCGAACCCGGTCATAAAAAACTTAAAGTGGTGGATCATGGCTTCCATCGAAGTGTAGACGTCTTGCTTCGCTGGAATGCGGACGCGTTTATCCTCGGTCCAGATCGGACCCTTTTGGATGCGGTCGCAGCATTGTTCCAAAATCTTTAAGCTCTGGCGGATTTCTTCCACCCGTACCAGGTAACGCTCGTGTACATCGCCGTGAACTCCAACTGCGACGCTGAAATCCAACTGCGGATAGAACATGCAGGGCTGATCTCGGCGCAAATCCCAATCCAATCCCGAAGCGCGGGCCGAGGGACCCGAGAAGCTGTAAGCCAAGGCTTGCTCTTTGGAGAATTTGCCGACGTTTTGCGTGCGCTGACAGAAGATCTTATTAGCTGTGAGCAGCCGATCCATTTCGTCGGTGACGCGGCGGGTTTCCTTTACCCACTGGCGGACGTTGTCTTCCCAGCCCACTGGCGCGTCGTACATCAAACCACCAATGCGCGTGTAGCTCGTCGTCAAACGGGCACCACAGAGCTGCTCAATGAGCGTGTACGCTTCTTCACGCTGGTGAAAACCGTAGAGGAAATAGGAGAACGCACCCACGTCCACGGCTCCAATTCCAATGCAAATCAGGTGATCGATG
>JALHPX010000402.1 GCA_022842225.1 bacterium | reverse complement strand
TCCGCGAAGATGTTTTCACTTTCGGAACTCACCTCCGCAAGCTTACTCGAAAACGCCTTCCTAAAAGTCCGCATTGAAACGATGAATGATGCGATTTCGACTCTAGCTAAGCCTAATGCCAACGGCGAATTTAGCTACCGCGTGGAAGATGTTCATAACTGGGAAGTGATGGCTTACCAAAGCATCACGGCTCTTCGTCGTTACGTGAAGGCACTGGGCTTTGGTTTGGACGAAAGTCGCCCGCTCTACGTTACCGTTCGCACGAAGCAAGCTGGCGTCGCGGCGGACACGGTAAACGCTTATTACACTCACAATTATTTTGATTCGAAGGCTCCTCGGACCATCAAGTTGTTCGGTAAGGGTACCTATGCTCCTGGTCAGGACCGCAACGTTTACTGGCACGAGTTTGGTCACTACCTCAATGAATCCATTAGCAAACAAGTCGGCATGGATTACGCCGGCGACAGCGGCGCCATTTATACCGAAGGCTCGGCACTGCACGAGTGTTTGGCCGACTACATCGCGGAATCTACCGGAAACGTTTCGTATATCGGCAAGTGGATTGCTCCTAATTTCGAAGGTTATAGCGCTGGCGAACCGCTTCGTTCTGCAGCCGACATTCAAGGGCAAAAGCTCACCTATTCGCAAGTTTCGTTGGCTGACGGCACAGGCGCTAAGCCAGAGCGTTACGCAGTAGCCGAATGGTGCACGCGGGTGTTGTGGGATATCCGCAAGGCACTGGTTGCGGAGAGCAGAGATATTGGAGCTGTTCGCTCCGACCTGCTGATGTTGTCGGCTTTAAGTCTCTTGAAAAAAGACACTTCGCTCTCGGGTTACCGCGATGCAATCGCACAGGCCGATCAGCAGCTATTCTGCGGCGGACACCAAGCAGTCATTAACCAAGCTTTTGAAAACCGCGGCTTTGTAAAATCGGCCACGCTGGCAAATCCACTTGCTGTGACGGCGACGATTTATGGCGTCACCAGCACTGGCTCGACCACCTCCTCGATTAGCCCGGGGCAGGACTTCACCTTCCGCATCAAGATTACCAATTCAAACAGCCAGATTGCTCGCAATGTCCGCATCAAGCTGGAGTCGACCGACTCGCGCGTACGCGGCACGACTTATATGCAAGGCTTGGGCGACTTAGCCGCCAATCGCACTTTGGACATCGGATCTACCGGCGGACTTTCGTTTGAATACTCGGTGTACGGAGTTGTGGATTCGTCCACGCCACGAGGCACCAAGGTTCCCTACACACTTCGAGTCATGACGGAAAACGCAGCAGACAGGCTTCTTCGCGGAGAAATACAACTATGAGAAACTTCATCACCGGCATCTTATTGCTCGCTAGCATTTACTGGGTATGGCAATGGCAAGGCGCTGAAAGATTTGCAGCATCGCAAGCGGATCGTTCGCTTGAGTCGATTGATCCAGGAGCTTTCTTAAAGACCGCGTCTCTCGGGTTTGATAGCGCACCTAAGGCCCGGCCTTTCGTCGCTACTGAACAAGAAGAAGTGAAGACAGAGATAGTCAGCTATCCCGGTATGTCGCCGGTCGAAGCTGCACAAAGCTATTTAGAAGCACACCGTCTGGAATGGAATATTCAGACGCACCACGAGTACAAGCCAGTGACAGTTTCCTCGCCGCTGGGAACCTCGGTGCGTTTCCAATTCTCGCAAGACGGGATTCCGCTTACGGGAATGTATGTCAGTATCGATATGGGGGCGGGCAACGAGATCAAGCAGGTTGAAAACTTGTATCGCCCAATGGAGATGGCAGATTTAAAAGCGGAATTACTATCGCCAGAAGAAGTAACAAGCAAACTTTCTGAGCGGTTTCAAACCGCGCCAGATGCGGATGCGAATATGCTCTTATTCGCCGGCACTCATAACCTTCAACCAGAACCAGTCTATTCTATCTCCACGACCGAGATTTCAAATGACGGGCAGACCCGCCGTCCCGCGAAAATCCTTGTTCGCGCTAAGGACGGACAGGTGCTTGATGTTACTTACGAGCGCGCCGAGCGTGTTGAGTAATTGTTAGCGAAACGCTAATGCGTCTTTAGGAATATCTTTTGCGGGTGTGTTCTTATCGGTAAACACGCGCACTTCGATTCCTTCTTTCTCAATCTGGCCTTCAGGAATCTTCTGATTCAACTGCCATGCAACATCGGTGTGGCAAGTGTACTTGCGGTTGAATTGCGACAGCTGGCTCACATCAAACTTGCACGGGAGCAGTTCGCTTCCCTTGCGGATCATTTGCACTGTGAAATTAAAACCATCCTTCTGAGGGTTCACGGCACTCCAAGGAATTTCGTAGGTTTGCTTGATCTCTTGCATCTGACCGTTTCCAATCGTCCAGAACTGGCCGTTGCCGGGGAGCTCTAGGCGCTGTCCGCCGGGGAAGGTAACTTCCAAACGTACATTTGAAATCGGATTCGACGGATCGCCATTGTTCTCCATCACAAATCCTTCGAGTGAAATCCAAGTGCGGTAAGGCTGCACGGGAATGGGCGGAGTGATTCCAGCCACGGGTGCGCCTAAGCCATTTGCCGCAAGCCCTTGCGCGGGCGCTCCATTATTGCTCTCAACAGGAGCAGGAGGAGTAGTCGGCTGACTTGGTTGAGTGGGTTGTCCAGGAACAGCCGGAGCTTCTTGTCCGGGAATCAGCTGTTGCTGAGTGGGATCTTGCTCGGGCTGCGATTTGGTGCAGGCCCCAATGAAGAGAGTTGTAATTGCAAATGCTGCGCTGAGTGTTCTTAGCCCCGAAGTC
>JALHPX010000401.1 GCA_022842225.1 bacterium | reverse complement strand
TTGGTGGAAATCCAGTACGAGCGCAATGACATCGATTTTCACCGCGGCACCTTTCGCGCCCGCGGCGACGTGATTGAAATTTTCCCTTCCTTCGAAGAGAGCACCGCTTATCGCATCGAGTTCTGGGGGGATGACGTCGAGAAGCTATCCAAGGTTGATCCCATCACCGGCAAGACGCTGGAAGAAGTCGATGTCATCGAGATCTATCCCGGCACTCACTATGTGACGGAGAAAGAACAACTCAAGCGCGCCATCAAGAGTGTGCAGGAAGAGCTGCAAGTACGTCTGGCGCAAATGCAAAGCCTGGGAAAAATCGTCGAAGCGCAGCGCCTAGAAAGCCGCACCTATTACGACATCGAGATGATGGAAGAAATGGGATTCTGCAACGGCATCGAAAATTATAGCCGCCATCTCACTGGCCGGCCCCCCGGCGCGCCGCCACCGACGTTGTTGGAATATTTCCCTTCTGACTACCTGCTTTTTATCGACGAGAGCCACGTCACCGTACCTCAAGTTGGCGGCATGTTCCGCGGCGATCGGGCGCGCAAAGAGGTGCTCGTCGAGCACGGCTTCCGCCTGCCTTCGGCGCTCGACAACCGACCGCTGAACTTTTCTGAGTTTGAATCGCTGATGGGACAAGCGCTCTACGTCAGCGCCACTCCCGGCAAGTACGAGACCGAGAAATCGCGCGACTTAATCGTCGAGCAGATTATTCGCCCGACGGGATTGATGGATCCAACGGTCATCATCAAGCCGGCTCGTGGCAGCGTGGATGATCTCTATGGAGAAATAAAAAAACGCGTTGAAAAGAATCAGCGCGTGTTGGTCACCACCCTTACAAAACGCATGGCTGAGGATTTGACCGAGTACTACCAAAAGCTCGGTATCAAGGTGCAGTACCTGCACTCGGATATCGTCGCCTTAGAGCGGATGGAGATTATTCGCCAGCTGCGCATGGGCCAATTTGATGTGCTAGTCGGAATTAACCTTTTGCGTGAAGGTTTGGATATTCCGGAGTGCTCACTGGTTGCCATTTTGGATGCCGACAAAGAGGGCTTCCTGCGCAGCCAAACGTCGCTGATTCAGACCATTGGTCGCGCCGCGCGCCACTTGGAAGGCACCGTGCTGCTCTACGCGGATACCATCACTAAATCGATAGACTACGCGATTAGCGAAACCGACCGTCGTCGCGCGATTCAAAAGAAATACAACGAAGATCACGGCATCACTCCCACGACGGTAAAAACGACAATTCATGGCCCTATCTACCAGCCTGAAAACAGCGACTACTTCGAAGTCAAAGTAGCAGAGCCAAAGGCCAGCTACGGTATTGCGCCGGAGAAGATTCCAAGCGAGATCGACAAGCTGGAAAAAGAAATGCGCAAAGCTGCCAAGGACTTGGATTTCGAGAAAGCTGCCTCACTCCGCGACAAGATCTTAGCTCTCAAAAAAGAGCATATTCTTAAAACCGGTTGACCCGCACGCTCTGGACTTCAATGCCAGAAGGAGTCTTTGGCATGACAACAGAAAGCCCCGGAATCAATCCGGTGTAGCGCACGCCGAGCGGGGTCTCGCCCGCCGGACCCAACGCCAATTTTTGCAGCGGCAGGGCAGACAGGTTGGTCACCAGCGTCGGAGAGCCCGGCTGAATCAGATTCCAGTGATGGACCCGCCTGAGTCCATCGGCCTGCTGGCGCGACACCCAATTATTGATCTGTTCCTGAATACTCTCGACTGTCGATGAGCGGACGGCTTTCTGAACTCGCAGTGCCAGCGACGCAATCGAACTCCCCAGGACTTCTTCTACCGTGGCGCGCACAGTGGCAAAACAAACCGCATTGCCAAAATAAAGTGGTCCCAAGTCTGCTTTGCGATAACGCCGGAAATCCACGGGCGTGAGAAAAACAACACTGCGCTGGGGTGTGGCGCGCAACGGCTCCACCGTTTTCTTCCAACGGGTGGCGCAATACCAGTCATGGAAAGAAAGTCGGGTCCCCGCTTCCTCGCCTGCTCTCTTCACTTGCTCAGCGATCGTGGCGTCTGAGAAGAACTCCAGCTCCCCCACTCCCGTCTCGTCCTCAAAACGCTCGCGGGACGGGCCATCTTCGATAGGAAGATCCGCGGGAGTCTTGCCGGCAGAGGTGCCGGCAATGGCCGAACGATCGGTCTTGATTGCCGTAGGCTCTTGCCCCTGGCAGGCACGTGCCCATTCCGACAAAAATAGAAAGTAACTGTAGCCATCGCCTAGCGCATGCGCCAAGGCCACCGATAACCAACTACGGGTGGGAGTCTGAAATACAATTGCCCGCAACAGTGGGTCGGTGCCGCCCGTCGTAAACCCGGTCTTTAAAGCATTCCAATCCTCTGGCGTGGAGAGATCCGGCTCAAAGGCCAGGGGGCGCTCTTCCACCCGCAAGGCGTGCGGTTGAGAATAGTCCAGAAACGCATCCTGATCGTCATAGTGAACCGTTGCTCCCAAAACGGGCCACGCTTTTTGGATACGCTCCAGACCCTGCTGAAGGGTTTGAAGCGAAAGCCGCGAAGAGAAACAAAAACTCATTTCAATGGAATAGGCGCCAGGCCCGACAAAACAACGATCAACAGGCGAGAGTGGAATTTTCACAGTTTTTAATTAGCACAAAAGCGTTCCCCGCAAAAACCGGAAGCGGTTCGACAGTGCAGCATTCCCTCGGCGCTGACTTGGAAATCCAAATACCCATGGCGATCCGTGCGAAGGACTTTGGCGCCCGTGGCATGTAGCCTTCGCATTACGGTGGGATGCGGATGAC
>JALHPX010000400.1 GCA_022842225.1 bacterium | reverse complement strand
ATTTTAAACCAAAATCCGCCCGACGCTAGCCTCAAACCCAGCCGGAAATGGCTGTGGATCTGTCCGCTCGGACTGTGCTAATGGCTTCTCCTCCTTAAGAGGTGTCTGTGCGTTTTTTTGTTTTATTCACACTTCTGGCGCTAACCCCGTCGGCTTTTGCCGGCGATATCTGGGAAAAGCTCAAGCAAAGCCCAGAGAATAAAGTCTTTATCCTTTTTGAAGAGATCTCAAAAATCTATCGCCCATCGGGTGAAGAAGCCCAAGTAGAGCAATTCGTCCGCCGTCTTGCCGAGCAAGCCGGCCAGAAAGTTTGGTCCGGTCGCGCGATTGAATCCCTCGGCGATGACGCTGGAAATCTTTTGCTCCGCCTGCCGGCAACCGGCCGGTATGCCACTTCCACCTTCCCTATCGTCGGTGTGCAGTCGCACATGGATATGGTCTCGCTTTCTAGCGTAGCGGGTGAAGATATCGCCTCCGTGTTTCGCGACGGCGTTCGCTTGCAGATCACCGACGGCTGGCTGCACAGCGAGGGCTATCGCACGACGTTAGGCGCGGATAACGGAATCGGAATGGCGCTCGCACTTCGCTACTTAGTCGACCCCTCTCTAGAGCACCCGCCGATGGAATTGATTTTCACGACAAAGGAAGAAGTCAGCATGGTCGGCGCTAAGGCAATGAAGCTGCCGCTCCAATCTTCTGTGATTGTAAACGTGGATGAAGAAGACGTGACCTCTGTATGCCATGGCTGCTTAGGAGCTCGGCGATTAAAGATCGAAACTTCGCTCAAGACCGAAAAAATGGGCGTGGACATGGATATCCACCGCTTCACCATTCAAAAATTAAGAGGTGGCCACTCAGGCGAGGACATCCATCACAATCGAATCAACGCGGGTCGGCTGCTCGCGGAAGTGATTCGCGCACTGCGCATGCACGGTTTGCAGCCTCGGTTGGCATCGGTGCAGATGGGCAAAATCCCGAATATCAATGCCATTCCTACGTCGATAACCTTTGAGTTAGTCACACCTGTTTCCAAATCTCGAAAAGCCTGGGACCAAATTTCAGTTTTGTTCCATGCCGCGTTGGCGAAGTCTCCCGACGACAAAGATGCCGAACTGAAAATGGAAGAAGTAGAATCGCACGAAGTCACTCGTCGGGTGTTGAGCACAGAATCCACCGACACTTTGGGCTGGTTCCTCAAGGATATTCCAAACGGCGTCATCACCTCCGCAGATGGCTTCCCAGAGCGCGTGAAGACCTCTTCTAGCCTGGGCTTCATCGAGATGGCCGCATCTGGAGAACAAATGCTGCTGCAAGTAGCAGCGATGCCGCGGGCGTTCGATAACCGCGATTTAGATGCAATTGTCGACCAGTTTAAATCCGAAGCCGAACAGCACTTTCCCAATCGCGAGACAAAAGTAGAGGTGTACGCACGCACTTCGCCTTGGCTTGCGGATCCGAAAGACCCGATTTTCTCTTATGCCAGACACCACAAGCCGGGTTCTCAACTAAAGCTCGTTCCCGGAGGCGTAGAGGCTGCGGTCCTGGCTGAAAAGTACCCGGGCATCCGTTTCCTATCGGTAGGGCCCACGTTCCAAGATGTTCACACCGTAAAAGAGCGAGTGCGTGTAGCGGATGTCGTAGAAATTCAGCACTTTATGGATCGTTTCTTACAAAACATCGACGGTTGCCACTTCCTATTGCTGCCGCAAGTAACGACTAAATAGCTCCATTTGCAATTTTCCCGCCCTTCGCGATAAGAACGGTGCCTCATGAAAAAAGCACTGATTAGCTCTTTTATCGTCTATTCTTTTCTCGCTTTGGCCGGTGATCGCATCCCCGTTCTGCCCCTTGTGGAAAACGCTCCTCCGACTGGATTTGAATTCCCTCTGCCCTTTATTGATTTGGGGCAGACCAACGCCAAGTACGGCGGCAAATCTATCGCCGATTTGATTTCTGACTTAGGTTCGCCAACCTATAGCGACCGAGCCTTGGCATCGCGAGAGTTGCTCCGTCGCGGAGAGGATTCCGTGCCGGCGTTGCTCGAGGTGAAGGAATCACCCGACAAGGAAGTTCGATCCCGTGCGTCCGACGCGTTGGCTCTGCTCACCTCCCCTATCGTCGTCGACATCGAAGCTTACTCCGAACAATTTATCCAGTTTGCCCAGAAGGTGGCGCAATCCCAACGCTGGGCAGCTCAATGCACCAGTCTACAAAGTCGAATTCGAGGCCGGGATGGTCGCGCGCGTTCTTTCCGCGAAGGAGCGGAGGAAACTACAACCAGCTTCTCCGGAGTCATCGCCCTTCGCCAAACGGTGGCAACGCTCACCCGTCAGCGAGCCGATTTAGAATCGCGTAAGGCCGCGGTACAGGGGAAAGACGCCGTAAAGGAGAGAAACATCCAGTTGCAGATTGATTCTTCTCAAAAGCTTTACCAGAAAATGAGTGAATCTCTGCGCGCGGCAGAGGAATCTTTCGTAACGAAATCTCAGGATCTCGTGATGCAGTTAGCGCATGTAGACGGTGGGGCTATCACCGACGACTTTGCATTCCACATTCAGCGCAAAAAACTCATTGGGGTAGCAACCGATAAAGCAATGCGAATCGAGATCCCGCTCCGGGCTGGACTGCCGTTGAAGGCGCAGCGAGCCGCCAAGTTTAGAGACGTGCCCGTGCTTTTAAGCGGGTCGAAAGCGACTCCAGAAGCGCAGTCAGATTTTAAGGTGTGGTTTCGACCGTCACTGGAAATCGACTTAACCTCTCTGGCCTGCACCTCTACTCTCGATTGGGGTGGCGCGATAGATGAGAAGA
>JALHPX010000399.1 GCA_022842225.1 bacterium | reverse complement strand
GGATTGCCGGTGAGCGTGATCGTGTAATTTTTACCTAAGTAGTCGAACGAGACTTCTGTTTCTGCTTCTTCCGGAATGCAGTGAGACGCCGTAATAATTGTTTTGGGCCCAACGATCGTGGCGCTGCAAAAGCCGCCGGTGTCGTCTTGCAATGCGACTACTTGAGAATGCTCGCTGGATTTAGCCAGCGTGCCATTGATAATACTTGGTTTTATCGACGATAAAGCGGTTTGAGAAATAAAAAACGAAAAAGCCACTACCAGAAATAGTTTCAAGAGTTTGCCTTTTGTTATTTTGCTGAGGGGATTTAAGTCATTCTCATTTAAAACTCCATGAATGTAAATTGACTCACCGAGTCTTTAGATTTCTCTCGCTCAAATCGCGCACCGCAACAAATCCGTATTGACCGCTATTACGCACTTCGTTAGCTGGGAGGAATTAAGGATGGGGGAGTTTTAGTGTCTAAGTTGACAGGAATTCTTCCGTCTAAAAAAAGAGGACTACAAAATGAATCCAGCTAACACTTGGTTCAGAGTGAGCGCGCTTGCCGCCGCTTTTGCTCTGCCCACGCAGGTCGTTACGGCCGCGGACACAAAACCAGATCCACGCAGAGGTTATCAAACCTATTACGGCACAGGCACCGACTCGCGCGCTTATGATTTCGCGCAAGTCTTTGTGACTTACTCCGTTAACTGCAAAGAAAAAGCCTCCGATGCAATCGATGCCATCGGCAAAGCTCGCGAGACAACTTGGAACTCCATCTCCAAGCACGTCACGGATAAACAAAAAGCAGAGCCGAAACTCACGGAAGATGTCTTGCGCACTTTCTGGAATGAAGTCGGCAATGTGAATCGTGCAGACGGCGCTTACATTCAGCAACCTAATATGTACAACTCCTACACCCCTCGCAAAGGTGGAGTCGCCCCCGCAGTGGAAGAAGCAAAGCCAAAAGTGGCTAAGCGTATCAATAGCTGCACGGGCAAAGAGATCGGCATGACCGATGTCGTAGCAGATATTTTCTCTGCTTCGCAAACCATTGGCATTCGCAGTTCGGACTTAGGTTGGGTGGAAGGCTTGGCCCGCAAGGTCCAGAGCTTGAAAACCGATACCGCCAAAGACGCAGTGCAAATCAGCGTTAGCTTTAGCTACGGCGTGACCGCAGCGACACAACGGGATATCGACAACCAGATCTTGGATCGCGCGCGTACTCAGGCCACTGGCCCAGACAGCCAATTTGCAGCGGATGCGAAAGACTTGAAATTCGCCAATGCGTTTTTCAAAGGCCACTCGCTTGCATACCCTCCGGTGTACCAGCCGATTCCAGGCGCGCCGTACAAGCCAGGCGAAGCACCGATTGCTACTTTGACCACGCCCTTCACCTTCCGCATTTACGCAGAAGCCTCGGATAAAGTGGATTCGAAGAACACGGAAAAAGGTCCAGTGGAAAGCAGCTACGCTGTCACGACGACTGCAAGCGCTCCAGCAGATTACGCGACGTCGTCTGTTACCGTCTCTGTTGGTTGCCAAAAAACTCCAGCAGATGCGACCAACGTAGTGAACGCTGCAACCGCAGATCTCGTTACCGAAATCAGCAAGCTGTACACGGGTAAAACCCTCGGCGAAACGACTGGCTACATCGAGCACGAAGGCTCTGGCGGACAACGCCACGACGGCGCATTCACGCCTGTCGAATTCGACGCGCAAGGTGTGCCGACCAAGTATCTCGATATTTGCGAAAACAAAGTAAAAGATGGCTGCAAGTTGGAAGACTTCGAGCCGTATTACTATGCCTCTCGCCAAATCACGATGAACTCGCCCGAGTTTGAAGCGTTCTACAAAGATGTGAAAACGTTCCAATCCCGTTTTGGCGTCAACAAGACTGCTGGCGAAATCCAAGTAGTCGTGACCGACCCGACGTCTGCTGTAACGGAAAAAACCACGGCTAAATTGCAGCGCGAAGCTCGCAAGAAGGCAGCTGCTTGCATCAACGAGCCAAACGGACAATTGGCAACCGATGCAAAAGCAAATGGTTTCTCCTGCGCGTTCTTAAAAGACCTGCAGCAAGGAAATCTGTCGGTACAGCGTGGTGCGATGAATAAATCGCGCGCAGCAGCCGCGGACTTCTCCGGTGCAGCGCTGGAATCAGCTCCAGGCGGCGCGCCCTCTGAGCCAGAACTGCTCGAAGTCACCGAAGTGGTGAAAGACCCAGCGAGCCGTCCGCAGAAAAAGTCGCAGCAAACGTTCGCGTTTAACTACGAAATTCTCACGGAAAACTATGTTGCGCCTGCAAAAACGGCTGTAACGCCAGAAGGTCCTACCCCGCTTCCATAAGCGAGTAGGGCAATTATATTCTTGGGCCGCTCTCTTTTCTTTAAAAGGGGGCGGCCCTTTTTATTTCGGGGAGATTTGATTTTAATGAATAGGCTTAGCGGGTTTGGCTTTCTCGATTTCGGCGGCTAGATCCTGCAACATTTTCTTCTGCTCAGGAGAGAAGGTTTTTGCAAAGGCTTCGGGATCCTTATTGGCCTTCTCTAATATCTGCATCATTTTCTCTGGATCCGAATTTCCGTTCTTGGCGAGATCGGCCATCACTTTGGCGGCGAGTTCGTAAATCTTTTGTTGATTGGCGGCGTTGCCACCCACTTGCAGTGCAAAGTCGTCGGCTTCTTTGGCCTTGGGATCTTTATCAAGAATCTGTTTGCGCTGCTCGGGGGAGAGGAGGATCGAGATGGTTTCATCCAGCGCTTTGGTCTCTTCGGGTGTTTCCGCATAGAGCGAAACGGCGCACACCAAGGCACAGACAAAAAACACGGCTAGGTTTTT
>JALHPX010000398.1 GCA_022842225.1 bacterium | reverse complement strand
GTTTCCCGACGATACGCGCAGGGAGATCACGGCAGCTGCAGAAGCCGTGCTACTCACGGATTCTTCCGCTTCGATGGATCAGTTCTTCCCTTCGGCAAGTGGTATCGTGATTCCGTTTGCTCAAGCACTGTGCGGCAGCTACCGCGCTAAAGTACAAGCAGTGGCTCCGATTCTGGCCGTCGCAGTGAATCCCGCAGACATTCCGTCAGAAGAAATCAAATTTATCGCCGATAAATCGGCCAAAATCGCAGAAGCTAGCCTGGGTGCAACGGTTTCCGAAGTCGTCGCCAAGGAGTCGGATTTAGAATTCCACCGTCGCTTTCAAATGGTTCAAAAGCACGCGTTGATGGCGTTCCAAGGATCTCCTGCAGTGAGCCTGGAAGAAATCCAAAGCTTCATTGCTTCAGAGTTTCCTGCAGCCGGTGCTCCGCAGCTGAGTGTCGATATGGAAAAAGAAACCGTATTCGTCACGATTTCACAACCTGTCTCGGATCTTGATAAATCCCGCATGCGTCGTCAGATCGAAGCCAAGATTGGTCTGCGCTACGAACTGGTACTTCAGACTCCAGTAGTCGCTGCGGAAGGAGTGGGCAATGTCCACTAACGGCACCTCACTCTTTGATTTTCTTCCAGATTATTTCCAGCTCGATTTAGATGAGCCATCGCGCGCTTGTGTCCAAGCTATCGACGAAGTTTTGCAAAAGTTTTCAATTGGTGAGTGCCAAGAAGCCGCAAGCACTTCGCTGCTGGGAACTTCGAAGCGGCGGATGCTTTCGGATCTGCAAAGCTCTGGTTTTGCAGCAAGCACTTTGACTGCAGAGGAGTTGATCAAGTTTTCGAGGGATCGGCATAGCATTTTAGCCAATGCCGATTCGTTGAAGGGGGTAGGGCGGCTGCTGGACGTTTATTTTCCAGGTGCCTCAGTCCAGAGAGGCCGACCCTACCCTCGAACTAAATTAAGCACAGCGCGTGGCTTTCGTCTAAGCGATCGCCGCGACCGCCGCCAGGTGGTGAGCATCCTCTTGCCGGCGCCCGCTGCACCCGAGCGCTTAGCAGAGTTTCTGGCCAATTGCCGCGGATTGTTAAGTTTTCAGATCTCGGTAGAAGTCCGAACTGCTGATCTCGATGCGGCGAAAAAGCCAGCCGTTTGGAAGTTGGGACAAAAGACTGAAGGAGGAAGACTCGGATGTCGCATTTCACCCAAGTAAAGACCGCGATCACCAACGTGACGCAGCTAAAGAAAGCGCTTAAGGCGATGGGCCATACCGTCGTAGAGGGCGAAAACGGAGCCGCCGTCGAAGTGCGCGGCTTTTTCGAAGAATCCCAAACCGCGGATTTCAAGATCCTCACCTCCACCAAGTACGACATTGGCTTTAAGCAAAGTGTCGACGGCAGTTACGAAGTTTTGGGCGATTGGGAATTGCTCCCTAAAGTCTCGGGTATCGAACAGGAAGAGTTTCACAAGTCGCTACGGCGCGAATACGCCAAGCAGGTAGTCTTGGGCATCGCACAAGATCGTGGCTACGAAGTGCAGTGCCATGAGACGGAAAACGGAACCGAAATGGTGGTGAGCCAATGGTAAAAAAGATCGTCTTTAAAATCTCTCCCGACGGAGACATCGACTTGGAAGTTTTGGGAGCGGTCGGCACTGAGTGCGAAGATTTCACGGCGCCCTTTGAAGCGGCGCTCGGAAAAGTCACCGTGCGCGAACACAAAGACACGTTTTATGCCGAGAAGACCGAAGGCGTGAGCCAGGAGCAGGAAAATGGCTGATACCGATAAAGCTACCGACGAGAAGCCGAGAATCCTAAGCCGGATTTACGTCACCGAAGACGGCGACCTCGTGATTACGGATCTCTGGGAGACTCTGGAAAAGGACCTCACTCAACACGGCGGAATGGAGATTGTATGAAAATTCACCGGTACGGAATTCATCGCGGCGAGGAGCAGTATGTAAAAGGCAATAGCCGCGCCGGAATGATCGTACTGGCGGGTTGTCATTTGCGTTGCTCGTTCTGCTACACGCCAGAAGCCTCGTTTGAACGCCAAGGCGAGGTTTTAGATCTCGGCAGAGTTTTAGATGAATTAGCAGAGCAGGGCGCGCTGAACTTCAATTTCATTTCCCCGACCCATGTATGGAATGAAATCCGGGGTCCGCTAAAGCTCGCGCGGCAGAGACATCCCCAAATACCTGTGGTGCTCAAAGTCAGTGGCTATGAAGGCGAGCGTCTAGCTCGTGAATTTGCGCAAAGTGCGGATGTCGTCGTGATGGATTACAAGGTCTTCCACGAAGATGCGGCCAAAGCGGTGAATCTCCCAGTACCGTACGGCAAGATCGCATCGCGGTTCCTAGAGCGGCTGTTGCCTCTTAAGCCGTTTACTCAAAACGCCCTGGGCGAAATTGAATCGGGAGTCTTAGTTCGCACACTGTGGTTGCCCGCCGCCCCGAACGAAGCTATTGCCATCGGCCAGGAGCTAGACCGCCTTGGTTTTGACGGCGCTTGGAATCTTATGCGCCACTTCATCGACCCTGTGGGCAAGCGCTTACTTTCGGCGCCCAAAAGTTGGGAAGCGGAGGCGACGCAGAACCTTCGCGCTGCACCGGGGTTTGAAGTGTGGCACGGTGGAAAAAGAGCTGCCCCGATGGAGCAAGCAGTATGAGCAAAGCGAACTACACTTTAACGCTCGATAACGACTCGTTTCAAAAGCACGTCGTACGCATGGATTTTAAGAGTTTTATCGACGAGCCAAGCGAGCTTCGTGTTCGCGTCGCTTTCGCGCCCAAGGAGAACGCTACTTTGAGCGGGGATAAGTTCTCCGCTAAAGCAAATCTGAAAGT
>JALHPX010000397.1 GCA_022842225.1 bacterium | reverse complement strand
TTCAGCCCAAACATTGCCATCGTGTAATTGCGAAATTTGGCGCGCCACCGTTAAGCCTAATCCGCGGCCTTCGTTGCGTGAGTATTCCTTGATCTGATTGAAGCGATCAAAGATCTTCTGAATTTCGTCTTTGGGAATTCCGGGCCCTTCATCGCGAAGGCTAATCACGATCATAGGGTAGGCCGGATCGGTTTTGCGACGGCCCTGGAAAGAGATGGCTTCTAAGTAGATATTCTTTCCCGGCTCGGTGAATTTTAGGGCGTTGGAGAACAGGTTTTGCAGCAGTTGCCGAACGCGTTCGGAATCGCCCAATACCCGCCAATCTCGAATGGAATTATCGTAATGGAACTCAACGCCCTTTTGCTTCGCCTGAAAAGCATAGTCTTGGTAAAACTCTTCCAAGAACGTATCCAGATTGAGCAACTGGTAGTGCGGCTTTAATCCCTGATCAAATGAAGTTAAATCCAGTAAGTCCTTCACCAACGCGATGGCTTGGCGGGACTGGCGCTCCGCGCGCGTGAGCAATTCTTTTTGAAACGGCGTGAGCGACTTGGCGTGCTCCGCGGAGTTTAGCAGCAGCCCAATGCTGGATTGTACCAATCCGAGTGGTGAGCGCAAATCGTGGGCGCAAACGCCTAAGAATTCTTCTCGCTGTTTAAGGGCAGTTTCTTTTTTAGCCAGATCCGCTGTGACTTCGCGGTTTTTTTGCCAGGTCTCGGCGCGGTGCTTGGCTTGTGCGAGTCGCAGTTCCAATCTGCCTCTGAGGCGCGCGACCGGCTCGCTTTTTTCAAAAATATCGTCGATATGTTCGAGCCCCTCACCCGGGGCTTCATCCGTAATGAGGCAAAGCGGAACAAACTTGAACGCACCGGAGAGGGAACGGATTTTCTCGCCGACAGCTTTGGTCGTCGCCGCATTTACCGCACCGAAAATAAAGATCAGCGACAACGATGCGCCCAACTGACTTTCTAGATCCTTGGGAATTTCAAAAGGCTCCAAGAGCGCAAGAGAAGTTACCGCCAAACCCTGGTTTTCGAGTTTGGTCGCCCAATTTTTTGAAGCTGCGGAATTTACCGCGGACGTCAAAAGCAGAACGGTTCCGGTGTGGGATTTTTTCATCTTTAAAGAAACGTTTTTACAGAAGGTAACTTCTCAGATTCTTATCGGTATTTGGGAGAAGAGACGTGAGAAGAGCTAGTGACGCTTGGTGACATCGGCGACAATACGCTTCAAATTGCCGCGGTGCCGTATCGCCACGACTGCCGCCACTAACCAGACCATCCAGCGGTAGGCTTCGACGGGTTCATAGAAACTGGCGTGGCCCACAGCAACGGCGAGTCCCATCAAGGAGCCGATAGCGCAAATGCGGGTAACGGAGAGACCTAGCACATACGTGAGCGCAGAGATCAGAGCGGTAAAAGGCATTACCGATGCCAGGCAACCCAAGCTACTAGCCACTCCCTTGCCGCCTTTAAACCTAAGAAAGATGCTGAAGCAATGCCCTAGAACGACTGCAACTCCCGTCGCGCAAATTACCCACTCAGATCCGGGCAGGTGGTCTTGCATCAACTTAAGCGGGGCCCACGCCTTTAGGAAATCCATCAAAAGCACAAACGCGCCGGCAAGCCAGCCGAAATTGCGGGTGATATTGGTAGCGCCGATATTGCCACTGCCCATTTCGCGTACGTCGATGCCAAAGCGCATGCGTGAGAGCACGACTCCGGTGGGGAAACTTCCTAGCAAGTAACCAAAGAGGGGGATGCCCCATATCCAAGTATTTTCAGACACGAGCGGCTTATACCCTCAGGCGCAGCTGACGAGCAATGGCCTTTAGAAAAAAGAAAAACGGCCCCACTCCGAGGAGTGAGGCCGAATCGTGAGTGTTAAATCAAACTAGCTTACTTGACGGGCGCGGAAGCGCGCTTAAAGCCGGCATCCTTCGCGGTCTTTTCTGTTAAGAAAATGACGCGATCGCAGTAATCGATGCCCGTTGTCTCTTCGGTGTAGTCGTCCAGCCCAAGCGGTACATACACGTTCTTGGAAACAGAAGCGATGACATAGCGGGCTTTCTTAGCGCCTCGATCCATCGTCCGGCGACGGTATTCCATGGGAACTTCATCGAGGTGCGAAAGCTTGCTCGTATCCGCCCAGATTCCGAGCTTGTCTTTGCGAGCTTGCTCACAGGCCGCAAGAGATTCCGCCACCCGATTGGTCTTTAGGAACTTCTTGTAATCGCCCTTTTTTGCACAAGCGACTTTGTCGTCGCAGTAAAGGTAAGGATGCGCGTATCCCTTTTCGACCAAAGTCAGGCTTAGTTCTTGGCCATTCAAATAAACCCATCCCAACAGACGATCGTACGAAGTGCCGCCATTGAGCTCCACTTCAAACTGAGTCGCGACAGCCAGCTCGGATTTAATAAAATCCGCGGCAGCTTGGCCATGCTCGTATTGATTCTCGCCCGGTTTGCCGACCGTCTCGGGAGTATCTGCTCCGATTAACCGGACATCGAAGGTTTCATTCTCTACTTCAACGGTAAAAGTGTCGCCGTCTCCGTCGCCAATCAACTTACCTGCGTGCTTGGTGAAGGGCTTAAGCTTGGTTTTGGGTGGTGCTTTGGCCTTGGTGGAATTGCCGTTCTTGGTAACGGGAGGAATGCTGGAGACGTTTTTGTTCTCGACCAGCGTGAAGCCCGCCAACTTTGCGTGCTCTTCGTCGTCAAACAAAACGCGTTCGCAGTAGTCGATGCCGATAACATCTTCGGTGTAATCAAGCAGACCATTCTTTACGTAGGTCTTCTTGTAGTAATCCGCGATGAAATACTTTGTTCCAGCGCCGTTTTCTTTGGTGACTCGCCGGTATT
>JALHPX010000396.1 GCA_022842225.1 bacterium | reverse complement strand
CCCCTTCACAGAATTTAACAACACGCTGGTGTTGGGAAGTGGGGTTGTATTTGCTTTGATTAGCATCCCACTGTTTGTGACGTCGTATTTTCTCTATCGAATCTACGCGCCGGGAATTTTTCTGCGCTTTCAACAATCAAGGGCCGGACTATCCATCCGAGCTTCCTTGTTTTTTCGACGGTATCTAGATCATGTCTCCAAAAACAGCGCGTAAGCTAGGCTGGTTCCGTCCCAAGGGCTTTTTGATCCCCCTGCTCTTTGCGGGGCTCGTTGTCTTTTACGTTCAATTCTTCGCTGACTACCACCTAAAAAAACAGGTCGAGCGCTACGCCTCGCTGGTGAATGGCGCAGTCGTTAACATTGGTAGTTTAAAAACCAGTCTGCTTCGCGGCGAAGTCTACGTGCGGCAAGTCCAGATTGCCCACCACACTCATCCCAATCGCAACCTCATCGAAATCGAGAATATTGAAATTCGTTTCCTTTGGCTGCCACTGCTATCGGGAAAACTCGTTAGCCCACGTGTGCGCATCGCAGGTATTCGCCTCTTTACCGCCCGCGATTCTTTTGGCGGCTTAACCTTTGATCCAGACGGCCCCGCACTCCCTCCTGGCATTCTCGATCGCGTGGCCACAGGCCTCTACGAACCTCTGCGTAAAGAGTTGGGCGACACTCCCTTACGTAAGCTAGGCCTTTTATCGGCGGGCCTAGGAACCCAAGCCCGCGTCGACCAAATGCGAGCGCAGCTCGCTACAACCAAACGCGTCGCCGAAATTGAAAAAGAGATCAAAACAGAAACCACCCAGTGGGAAAAGAAAACGTATCAACCCGATGCCTGGTTAGAAACGGCTAAGGATTCTCTGGCCGATGCATCAGATAAATCGCCGCGCGAAATCGCCCAACTCCGTCCTTCCTTTGAAGCATGGGAGAAGAAATTATTGGCCGAGCGCGAGCAAGCCAATGCGGTGCATCAGCGGGTTTTAACCTTTGCGGAGAACTCACGCACTCGGTTGATGAAACTCGAGCAAATGATTTCTGACGATGTTTCTCTCGTGCGCAACTCGCTAGGACTCCCCCTGCTGGATGGCTCGGATTTCACCCATTCTCTTTTAGGTCCCAAACTGCTCAACTCAATTGAGCGCGTTGGCTATTGGGTGGATGTGAGTCGCCGTCGCATGCCCACAACCGAGGATGACTCTGACGGTATCGTGCTCATGGAACGTGTTACTGATAGCGGCAACGATATCGTCTTCGGAAAAAAATCCACGTACCCCTCTGCACTTTTGATGAGTATTCAATTTGCTTCCGAGACAGGCACCCATGCCCACCAAGGCAAAGTAGTGGGAGAGCTGCGCAATTTTACAACCGATCCGCCGATCTGGAAAAAGCCAACAACCGTGGAACTCGAAGCAGACTTCCCCGGAATTGGCATTCGCCACATCAAGCTCAATGCGGCGATTGACCACACCGGCAGCGTGCCCGAGGAGAAACTCCTGCTCTCAGTGGATGCCTTCCCGCTCACTGACTGGGTTCTGGAAAACACGCCCGACCTAAAACTAAAAGTGGCTAAAGCGGATGCAAAAATTGGCTTCGAAGGTTTTTTCGTCGGCAATGACGTAAGCACTCAGTGGACGATCCTCGCGTCACATGTGGAGTATGGAGTCGAGACTCGCTTTAAACTGATGCAAGAAGCGCTGACGGATGCCTTTGTACCGTTCTCGTCGCTCTATGCCTCTGGCCTCGTGAAAGGCAAGCCGGAAGCGCTCAAGTTTGAGTTGACGAGCAATGTGGGCAAGAAACTTGGCCTAGTACTAAAAAATACTTTTCGCCACTCGCTCGCGGCTGTCGACGACAACATCCGGCAAAATATCCTAGACCAGATCGAATTCCCCCGCCGTCGCATTCGCGAACAATTGGTAGAATCTGTTAGCCGCATGACCGACAAGTACAACGCGTACAATCGCACGCTCGACGAAGTGCAACAGTCGATTCAATCCCTGAGCGGCAAGAAAAAAACCGTCCGCCAGGCCCGTTCCTAGTTTTCATTTAAAGGTTAACGCACGATCGACTTTAGGTGGCGCAGTAGTTCCAAGTCGTTAGTGTCCTTGGCGTACTCTATGGCTTGCTGCCAATCGTCGGTTTCTTGTTTGAAGTACTGTGCCGAGACTTGCTTCAACGTGTGTCCCGCAACTCCGTTGAGTCCGGAATCCCGCTCCAGCGTAAATCGGTAAAAATTCAGCCAGTCACCAAACAACTCTTCCCCTACCCCACGTAAGGCATCTAAGGCTTTTTCTTTTTTACCTAAGCGATCAAAGCACAAACTCAAGTGATAACGAATCGAGCTATCCGACGGATTCTGCTGATGTGCCAACTTCGCGAAGTGCAGTGCTTCGTGCCACATGGCATGCTCAAAGCAGAAGGTCGACTTATAGAAATCTACTTTACCTTCCCAGCTCTTTAACTTGCGCAGCGGCTCGTAGTACTCTTCGGCAGCCTTTACATCGCCTACCAATAAGAACGAATTGCCCACTACGTACCAGGCAGATGGATGCAACCTTGGATCCGCCACCACTTGCTTGGCCAGCGCTTCGTGGCGCGTGCGCTCAGAGAGTTGCGCGTAACAAAACAAAAGATTCAAGCGCGCCGATCGGAGCTCAGGGTTGATCGCCAACGCGCGCTGGTAACAGGCGACGGCATCCGTGTACTCACCCGACGCGTAGCTAAGATTGCCTTCCACGACCAACAGGTAATCGCGGCAGAAACCCTCTTCGGCGCGGTTCCAAACCCGTTCCCACGACGCAATGTCTTGGTGCACTTTGGATTTGAGTCCCGTTAGACTCTCCAGAACGTTGCGGAACAAGGGATCGAAAAGATCTAGATTAT
>JALHPX010000395.1 GCA_022842225.1 bacterium | reverse complement strand
GGCGACAAGAGCGTCGCCGCCAGCGAACCCTTTCGCCCGATGCATGCCTCGCAATTAGCTGCGCGAGAATATGCAGAAATGCTGGCAGGATTTGGAGAGCCGACATGACGCCTAATAGCGCTCCCACTGCCGCAGTTTTAGGCACGGGCTTTTCGGGATTTTGCACCGCCTTGGATTTGCACTCCCGCGGCTGGCGTGTGGAGGTCTTTAGCACTGGGCCCGGTGCCACTTCGCTGTCCTCAGGTGGATGGGATATTGGTCCCGTTCCAACGCCTGGCGTAGTTTCTGAGAATCTTTCGTTACGCGCGGCATACCGCCAATACGGCACGGAAGTTCTGCGTGAACTTTTCCTCGACTGGGCAGATGTGCCTTCCGACGACAGCTTTGTTCGATCGCTGCATCAGGTGCAGAAGGCATTATGGGATAGTTTACCGGTCACGATCGGCGAAGATCAGCCGATGCTATTGCCATCGACTCAAGGCACGTTTCGTTCACTGTTTGCGGCCCAAGCCGTTCAAGCGAAAGCCAATATTCGCCAGTTAGAGAAAGTTGTTTATGGCGTTGTGGGTGACCCGCATTGGTCGTATCCCCATCTGCAGCTGTGCGAACGCTGGAACGCGATTGCAGAGAAGATGGGATTCTCGGCAGTGTTTGTTCCCATCACCCTTACTTTTTCCTCGACGCACCTGAATCTCGAAGCAGTGGCCGTGAGTCTGGAGCTCACAGAGACAGAGCGACTTCGCTTTACCGACTTGCTCCGTTTAGAAGCGAGCAAGTGCGATGCATTGCTTTTGCCGCCGCTCTCCCTCAGTCAGATTTGGGTCCATGAGTTGGAAAGGGTTTTGGACAAACCGATCTGTGAGCCTCTCTGCTCCAGGGAAACAACAGCAGGAGTTCGTTTAGAGCGTGCGATGGCGGCTACTTTCCAAAAAATGGGAATCCCTGTCGTTCAGACCGAGCAATGCAAACTGCGTTGGAGTGGGGGAAATATAGAGAAGCTAGAGTTCCTGGATTCTGCCCGGCAATTGCGTACGGCGACTGCCGATCAGTACGTGCTGACAACAGGCAGGTTCTCGTCGCGCGGATTTAATATCACCGGCAAACGATGGGGCGCTTCGGCTTCGGGGCTACCCCTTTTTATTGAGCGAGATAAAATCTGGCAAACGGCGTTCCCGCCAGTCGACGACTACCAAAAATTGGGTCTCGCGCTCACTGCGGATTTTCGACCTAAGTTTTCATCCGAAGCGACAGCAAACAACTTGCGTGCGACTGGAAGCTGCATTGGTGGCGTAGATATTGGCAAGCGCAAGCTAGGTCTAGGACTGCTTGCATTACTGGGGAGGGAATGTGCAAAAAAAATGGCGAAGCCTTAAGTCCCTCTTCTTTGTTTTTTTCAATTGGAGCGTGACGTGGGCGCTAGTGCCTTTTTCGCGGTTTCGCAACAAGCGCTCGTGGGAGCGGTTTTTCTCTCGTTATTTCCCAATAGGTTTTCTACCCATCGGCCTAGAAGACATTACCCAACAGCCGAGACTGGAGAGCTGTATTGGTTGCTCGCTCTGTACCTGGTCGTGCGAATGCGTGCGCCAAGCGCCGCTAACAAGCTACTTGCTGCCCAAACGGATGCTCTTGAATGAAGGCCGCTCCCAACAAGATAGCGAGCTATTCACGATGGAAGGCTTGCGCTGCACGGAATCAGGCAGCTGTCAGGTGCAATGCCCGCTGGGAATTCCAGTGCACCAAGCAGCAGATCGAATTTTGAACTGGCGACGGATGCGAGGGTTTCGCGCATCAGACATAAATACTAGTAAGAAACTAATTCGTTAAGTTGTCGCCGAGATAAGGCAACGTGCACACCGCAGATTTTGCGGGGTTAGCTTGCAAGAAATTCACACCGGCTTGGTACGAAGTAATTGCCAGGACATCGTAAGTATCCAGTTCGCCTTTGGTCAAAGTTCCCGCCAAGATTTGTTGGCTAGGATTGAGAACCACTTGGCTCACCATCTCTTTGTACTGATACGTAGACTTTTGGACGACGGTAACGCTGACGATATCGCCAGGCGCAGCGACGGTGAAGGGCACCAGCACTAGGTCGAACCGAGTGTTATCACCCGAGCGAACTTTCACGTAAACGTCGATCTGTCCCATCGTTCCATCGCAGTAACCAAAACCTTGAGAGTTTTGCGTTTCGCGTTTAGTCGCGCAACTGGTTAACGATAAAGCGAGAGTAAAAACCAATGCTATGATCCACCACTTTTTCATCGCATTCACTAGTCGAGCACTCATGGCCGACTCCTCCACAGCAAAGCCCATAAAGAAACTAAAACCCACAAAAGACACTTAGCTGACCGGATAAGTTTGCAATGAAAGGGCCAACCCTTGCGAAAATCGTAAGTGTTGAAATAGAGACTCTTTTATTTTGAAGGGGTGTGAGCGTGAAAAGGGTGTATTTCGTTCAGACACTGGGGAGTACACTCAAAGTGCACAATTTCACGATTCTGATACCGTCGAGATATCAAGGGGTTAAGGGGTGAAAAACAAATGCCCGATCCCGTGAGCAACTGACTAAAAATAAGTCAGCGATTTGAACGTCCGATATAATTATAAAAATGAGAGATCGTCGACGCGGCAGCGTGATCGTGGATTACCTAATGGTGATTGTGGTGGTCGTCGCGGTCGCGATTCCTATCATCCGCTATTATTTTGGGGATCAGCTCTCCCGCACATTTTTTCGCAACCGCGAAAAACTCGTTTCGATGGTTGCGCAAGAGCGCAAGCAAACCATCCCGAATCAATGGTTTGATCAAGAGCCCGGCGGCCCCAATCGGCCACCCAGTCCCCCTACCGGAGCGGGACCGGGTGCCGGGCCAGGTCCCGATGAATACCCAAGCGGAGCCCCATC
>JALHPX010000394.1 GCA_022842225.1 bacterium | reverse complement strand
AGAAGCTCTTGTCGCATTTTAGATCTGCCACTTTCATGTCGGCAAAGGTGACGCGCTCGGTGATTACGTTGCCCACTTCTTTTGACGAGAGTGCACTATCTTCCACGCGATCGAGCACTAACTTTAAATCAGTGGGGATATTGTTAATTGCCCATTCCAACGTCTTACGGCTGGTGTACGTCGAAGTGCTTAGGCCCGATTTGCCGGGCGTGCAGTAGTGCGCGATTTCAAAATCAAAGGTCTTAGAGGCGTTGCGGGGAAAGCTAAAGTTGGCGCTGCATCTTCCCAAGTCTTTGTCCTGGGCAACGGCAGAAGCGACACGCGCACCGACGAAGGACCTTCCGCCTTCTTTAAGGCTAGAGGTGGTGCGCACATTTCCATCCATGGGTACGGAAGTTTTAAAGCGACAGGGGGAGCCCGGCTTGGCGCAGATGAAATCCGCGGCTTTTAACGCGGGCAGAGTGTCGTTGTAGACTTTGATCTTGCCGATATCGGCAGCGGTGTCTGTCGGCTCTTTGACCACGTCGACGAAGACGGTGAGCGGCCACGAGATATTTTTTAAGCCTTCTTCAAAAACGGCTTCGTCGTACTCAAAACACGCGGAGTTGTCGTCGGGAGCGCAGCACACAGCGAGATTCAGATCCATCTCTCCTTTGCCAAAGAGCCAGCCTTTGATCTGGCAGCTCTGTCCTCGGCTGCCTTTGTAAGTGCTCTGGTAAACATAGCGATTGTCGTATTCATCATACAAAGCGGGCCGGCCATCTGGCGTGTAGATGCCACGGAGGAACTTATCGTTCTTGATTTGTTTGGTTTTATGTTTGCACTCGTGGAAAGTCGGATCGCAGGTGAAATCCGATTTGGAGAGAGTGAGTTGCACTTTGCGGGCGACGACCTCTCCGACTGTTTCGGTCGTGATCGCAGCAGATGCGGTTTGTCCTATCAGTAAAGCGAGTGAAAGAAATCGAAAGGCGTTCATGGCTCTCCTCCAAACCCAGGATTCTGTGCTTAGCGGAGAGAAGGGTAAAGGCGCGCTGCGGTTAATTCCACCAAATCGCTTCGCGCGGGGCTTCGCCCTCAACTTGATTCTCAAGTTCGTCGGGCAGGGCGGGGAAGAAATCAAGGCCCGCAACTTTCTCGACGTTGTCGATAGACTGCGCGTAATTCACTAGGTCAGCGTTTTTGTAATGCTGAGGAATCACAAACCCAATCGCGCGGTAGCGCTGTCCGTCAGTCTGGAGCATCACCTTATAAAACTTTTTGGGCACGCAAATACCCTTTAGGTACGTTGCGCAGGGCTCGGTCAGTACCGGACCCGTGACGATATAAGAATGTGGTTGGGTCTGCGCCCATTCGCGCACGCGCGTTTCTAAGTTCTTCCAAATACGACGATTAAACGCCGGCAACTGCGGCGCCATATTGGTCATCAGGAAACAATCCTTCATCGCGTCGGGAGACCAACGGAAATCCGCAGCTGGAGCCAAGTGGCCTTTGTCGTAGCCAGATTTGCGATAGTCCGCGGGCTTGGGGCTCGCCTCAATATCGTCATCCGGTTGAAACGCCGTGGCACGTTCAACGACTTTCTCTTTCACCAACTGCGGAGTGAGTGTGTAGGCGACCCATCTGGCTAAGTGGGATTTTGCGTCATAAGAAAACGAAAACCCCGAACGCTGGTGAATCTCCTGCCCGTCTGCAACCGCGGGCAATTCCAGTCGCTCGACGTTGACGGCGGGTAAGACTTCTCGCGCTTGGTGAGTTTTTGGCGGCGACGAACACGAGACGATGAGAAGAACGATCCCAAGTACTCCGCCCCAAAACGCTGAATGTGCTTTCACGACTTTATATTACCAGAGCTTAGTCTTCGATTTCATACATAGGATCGTCTAGGATCGCTGGGCGCCTGATGCCCATCGTGGATTTCTTCACGGGCTTCATCGCGAACTTGCGTGTGACACAAAGGCCCGCTTCCTTGATGAGACTTCCGGGATATCCCGTGGGATGCGAATAGCCGACGCGGTGGAGAAACTCGTGGAAGATAGTCCCGCCCCAGGCGTCTTCGCGCTTGAGATTTTTCGCTAGGTTGTAGCGGTTTAGTTTAATCACAAGGTCGGGCACCATCGACGCCTTGGGATAATTGCCCACAAAGGCGCGGCCCCAGACTTTGTTCTCTTCGTAGATAGCCTTGATCTTAATTTCTAAACCGGTGAGTGCGTGATCGAGCAACGCTAAGCGCACATCGTTGTAAGTCCAGTAAGCGTTATTGCCCTTGTTCTGCGAATCCGTGAGCTTTGCGTCCCATTCTCGCCAATCCTTAGTGCTGTACTTGGCAACACAGAGTTCATATTTCGACGTCGACCGCAGGTTTTCACGTCGGATATCTGACAGCCGGTAGCTTAAGAAATCCAGCGCGCGCTCGATCGTGTTCTCTTCGGCCGTCGTAAAGCCTTCCATATCTATGTCGACCTTGGCGTGGTCAGGGTGCAGCCGCTTAGAGACCGTTCGGGCCGCATGAGTTTGGAGGCAGAAAAAAATGCCAAGTGCCAGAACCAGTAGATTTTTGCTCATGGAAGAGAACGCTACGAACTTGGCACTACGATTGCAATTCGCAAGGTGTCGAAGAGCAAATTTGTTTTCACAAGAGGAGCAGTGAAGTTGAAATCTCTACTATTAAAAAATCAGACACAGAAGTCCGGTAAACGGAGTGCTAGCTACGCGAAGTTCGGTACTTACGGATTTCTCAGCATGCTTCTGGCCACGCAAATGGCGGCATCGCCTAGTTTATTTGCCGACGAAAGCGCCGCTACCAAGGTAGACCGCGCAGGGAAGGATGCTAAGAAATCCGGCCGTGCAATGAAGAGCGATATCAAAAAAGGCGCGCGAGATGCCACGGGCCAAGGCAGCACG
>JALHPX010000393.1 GCA_022842225.1 bacterium | reverse complement strand
AAACCCGCCGGTCACAACCGACATCCCAGAAATAATCGCGAAGTTACCGAGAATGACTCGAAGCGGGATACTGCTCTGGACCAGGCGATGGTGCAGATGCCCCTTGTCCGCGCGAAACGGCGAACGCAAACTCGACAATCTTACCAAGATAACCATCGTGGCATCCGCGATGGGCACGATAAAACACAGTGAGGACACAGCGAGACGCCCGGAGATGCTTCCCGCTTCGATCGGCAGCGACAAGTGCATCACCGCGGAAACAAAGCTAAAGAAGTAGCTACCCGTGTTGCCTAGGAATCCTTTGCGCCGAAAAACGTTGAGATAAAAGAAAGGAATCAACATCCCCATCATGAAGGAAGTGACCCAGCTATACGTGGAGAAGTTGCGGTAGGCGCTCGAGTAAAGCAGCAGTCCAGAGAATCCAGCAAACAGTACGAGGCCGGCCAGGCCATCGATACCGTCGATAAAATTAACTGCGTTGGTCAAACCCACGATGAACAAAATCGCTAGCACGGCACCTGTCATGCCAAAAGGCTCGGTTATGGCAGCGTTCACATTGGGGTCCATCGAAACCACCACGACCGCGCAAATAACTTGGAAGAAAATCTTGTCCATGGCCGCAAGCGGACGGCGATCGTCGATAACACCCATGACGGCGATGACGGCAGCCGTGCAAATAAACCACGAACTAACACCATAGTTTTCGCCAAAAAGTAGCAGCGCGCCCAACGTGAGCAGCACGAGGCTAAGACCGACGATAGGGACTTGGTGCTCGGTGACTCCGCGTGCTTTGGGCCAATCAATCAATCCAAGCGGACGAGCAACACGGACGTTCAAATAAAGCAGAGGGATTGCGATGCCGATTCCGGCCGCAAAATTAATGAGAACATCTGATAGAAAAATCTCGCTGAGGATCATCGTTCTTCCGTGAACGGTTTAGCGCCGCAAATACAGAATTCAAAGCGACACAATCTCTTCGGAGCAAATTGTGAAGGAGATGAGCACAATTATTGCCCCAGGGCGTCATCGAGAAAACGCTCTAATGGTTCCAAACGTTTTCCGATACATTATGTGAATGCCTCCTCGATCTTCGATCATTCTGGGAATCAGCTTCGGTCATGGCGACTCGTCTGCTGCACTTGTTGTAGACGGACATTTGGTGGCCGCGGCAGAAGAGGAAAGATTCACCCGCATTAAACATTATGCCCTATTCCCAACCGAGGCTGCTAAGTACTGTTTGCAACACGCCGGGCTAAAGCCGTCCGACGTCACTATCCTCGCCATTCCTAAACAACAGTGGAAACACGCGGGCCGCCGCCTCTCAACGTATTGGAGGCACCCGCAGCTGTTCTCCACCGCTGGTAAGCGACGAGAAAGCGCACCAAAGTTCGCAAATTGGCTCAAAGAAATGGGGCTGGGACGCGCGCGGATGTTCTCGTGTGAGCACCACTTAGCTCACTTGGCCACGGCGCGTTGTCTGAACCCGGAAGAGCCAATGGCGCTGCTGTCTTTAGATGGGATGGGAGATTTTACTTCCGCAACCATGGCAGTTGCCGACGAGCAAAAAACACAAATCTTGGAACGCATCTTCTTTCCGCATTCGCTGGGCTATTTCTACACCGGCATGACGCAGTACTTGGGATTCCCTCACTACGGTGATGAATTTAAAGTCATGGGCCTATCCAGTTACGGAACGCCCCGTTACTTACCTGTCTTGCGCGAACTCATTCGTGAGAACGATGGCTTTGGATTTGAATTAAATCTCGAAGCCTTCCCAATTCTGCGAAACCCGATTCAGTTTCGCATCGAAAAAGGTCAGCCCTATATTGACCCCTTCTACAGCACTGGCTTTCTCACCCAATGCTTAGGAATTGGCCCGCGCAATCCAAAGCGGCAGCCTATTGAGCAGGTCCACCGCGATCTAGCAAAATCGATTCAATGCCGCTTTGAAGAAGTGGCCGATCACCTGTTGCACGCGTTGTATGCAAAGACAGGTATGAAATCCCTCGGGCTCTCCGGTGGTTGCGCACACAACAGCGTCTGGGTGGGCAAAATCCCTAAGCGCACCCCGTTTCAAAATATTTACGTCGCACCGGCCTGCCACGATGCCGGTCTTGCAGCGGGAGCTGCGATTCTGGCCGCTCGCTCGATTGTTTCCGTCGAAGGCGGACATTGGGGACTTTTGGGACCCACGATCGAAGAGATGGGCCAGCCCGCTGAAGCGAAGAAAAAGAAGCATTTTTCCGACGAGGCCTCCCTCGTTCGCTGGGCTGCCGAACGCCTGTCGCAGGGTGAAATCATCGGGCTCGCACACGGCCGATTGGAATTTGGGCCCCGCGCTTTGGGCAGCCGGAGCATTCTCGCCGATCCCCGTTACCCAGGAATGCGCGACCGTCTTAATGAACGAGTAAAGCACCGAGAGACTTTTCGCCCTTTTGCCGCTTCGGTGCAGGCGGAATATCAGAACGATTGGTTCTTCAATAGTTTCCACAGCCCGCACATGGAAGCCGTGTTCGAAGTAAAGCCCGCGGTCCGCGATCAGATTCCCGCGGTCGTGCACGCTGACAACACTTGCCGCATTCAGTCCGTAGAGAAAGAAACTCAAAGCTTCTACTGGAACTTGATCGAGGCGTTTCGTCAGCTGACTGGCATTCCGATGCTGATCAACACTTCATTTAATGACTCAGAGCCAATTGTGGCGTCCGAGAAAGACGCGATGGCGTGTTTCTTAAAGAGTGATTTGGATCACTTGATAATTGACCAAACCGTCTACTCGAAGGCGGAACTCAATGAAGTGGCAACGACCAAAGACCTCGACGCCAGCCAATCTGTGACCGCGTAGAAAAAGCCGTCACTCTCGTTATCTGGAACATTGGGATACTTCTCCAGTAATTCTTCTGGCGCGTTCC
>JALHPX010000392.1 GCA_022842225.1 bacterium | reverse complement strand
CGCTGCTGGATCGGTGGAGCCTAACTCAATGGTGTAGAGAGGGAATCGGAGTTCACCGGCTTGGACCTGGGTGGGGACATTGACTCGGGCGCGGGACCCAAGTGATTCGATAATGCGTTCTAACTCTGCCAACTCGGGCAGGCGATTGACTAAACTGATGCTCACAGGAAAAGCCCCCAGACTCACTATTACTTCGGAAGCTTTGAAGCCCTGCATTAGAAGTGCAGCGGAGCTTTTGAATCAAACAAGAAAATTAGCTGTTTGCAGGATTTTCCTGACGCGAGCTATCCGCAGCGGTGTAGCGACGATCGTAGAGCTTAGAAATATCCTTCATGCGAAGAACCGTGAGAAAATCCACACATTCGAAACTCTCATCTAACGCCGGCAGCCCACAGACTTTAGCGCCGGCTCTCAAATAGGAATTCAAAAGCGGTGGGATGAGTGCTTTGCCTTTGTCGGGAGAGCCCGCAGTGGCAAGCGCAGCTCCACCCGGCATCGTGTAATTGGGAACAGCCGTGATGGAAAATTCTTTGGACAAAAATCCGTTGGCATCCAAATACTGATAAATGGAGCCGACATCTTTCTGATCCATCGTGCGAATCGACGCGAGACCGAACAAATAATCCGCCTTTACTGCTTGCACATACTGGATCAGACCCCGCCACAACAAAGAGATCACCACGCCATCGCGGAAATCTTTGTGAATGCAGGCGCGGCTCATTTCGAGCTTTACGCCAGGGACTTGGAGGAAGGAATCCAAGCCAAACTCAGAAGCCGAATAAAACGATTTAGAAAATTGCGAGCAAATCAGACGATAGGTACCAACGATTTTGCCGCTTTCACGATCCACAATAACGAGGTGGTCGCCAACAGAATCAAAGCGATCGAAATCCATTCCAAGAGCAAGCGTTTTGCCCATGAACTCTTTGTGGAAGACTTCGTGGCGCATGCGGAGCACTTGCTCCAGCTCTGTCCAACTTTCCACTGTCTTGACCGTGTAATTTCCCTTGTCGAATGCGAAGCTCACTTTTGGGCGGAATGCGCGCAAAAGTTTGTGCACAGCGACGTAAGTTACGTACTGGGAAACGGTCTCTTTTAATGGCCGTATGGAACTACGAAATGGTCCCAAGGCTGCCTCCTCGAATGTTTTAAAACAACCCAAGATTACTCGTCGCGCGGCTTTCATGCCAAGACCTTTGTTACCTTGCCGCGTTTCGCTTATCTTATCCATTAATTACATACCGAAACTGCTTTTTGCTGGGTGAGGTTTTGGTTAAGCTTACGGGCAATCATGCGCATCGCGATTATCGATCTTGGTACCAATTCTATTCGTTTCGACGTGCATGAGATGCGCTCCAGAGCGCAAACCTCTCTTATTCATCGGGAAAAGCTGATGGTGAGGTTAGGCGAAAATGTCTTTCTCACCGGACGTTTGGATCGACGTGCCATTCGACGCACCGTGCAGGCATTTGCCCACTTCAGACAAGTAGCCAGCGACTTAGGAGTGGTGCGTATCGTCGCATTTGCGACGAGCGCGATGCGTGAAGCTTCTGACAGCCGCCAAATGCTGATGAAGATTAAGAAGGCCACGCGAATAAACGTGCGCGTGATCAGCGGAGAGGAAGAAGCCCGCCTAATTGCTCAGGGAATTTTGAAGCGCGAGAAAATGGCGCGCGGAAGTTTTGGACTTCTCGACATTGGTGGTGGCAGCACGGAGGTCAGTGTGTGCCGCGAAGGCCGCCTGCTACGCAGCGAGAGTTTTCCATTGGGCGTTGCGCGCTTGCAGCAGATTTTTTTGAAAGCCAGTCCGCCTCAAGGCGGCGCAAAAAGCGTGCGACGCTTGCGCCAACACATTCGGGATCTGCTCGAGAATAAAATTGCCTCGGAAAAATGGCCGCTGGTGCCGCGATTGATCGGTTCGTCAGGAACCATGCGCACACTCGCTCGCATGGCCAAGCGACAAACCGGCAGCAAGTTTATCGAACGAGAATGGTTGAAGGATCTCATCGATCAGATGTCAGACATGAGTGTCCGCGAAATCGCCGGGCTCGAGGGAATGGAACCCAAACGCGCCGATTTAATTCTGGCTGGAACGCTTGTTCTCGACGAGACCATGCGGGCTTTGGGCGCAACCAAGGCCACAGCCACGGACTACTCGCTACGGGACGGCATTCTCGATCATGAGTTGGTATGGCTGGAGCCTAATCGTCCGCACCGTCCGGCAGAATTTACCGACTTCTTAGAGAAGGCACAGAAATTCGGCTTGGAGAAAAACCGGCTGCGCTGGTTGGTGGAATTAGCAGGTCTGGTGTTTCAAAAGTTTCGCGCGGTGCACCGGTTAGAAAACGTATGGCTGAATTACCTACGCGTCGCTGTTTTGTTTCGCGACACGGGAAAAACCATTTCTCCCGTAGGATATGACAAGCACTCTCACTACATTGTGAAACACTCCGACCTGCCCTTCGCAGCGACTTGGGAATCCGATTTTGTCGCCCAGCTTTGCTTGCAACATGAGACGCCAACTTTAGAAACGCCCTCGGAAGAAATCAATTCGTTCCCCACGCACAAAGCGCAGATGGCGTTCTATAAATTGCTGGGGCTTCTGCAAATTATCGACGCACTAGACTCCGCATTCCCCCGAAGGGTTTGTCCGGTGCGCGTGAAAGTTCTGGGACGCAAAGTACTCCTGCGACTCACCCGTGGCTCTTCCACCGAATTGGTGGTGCTAAAGCTCCAACGCAAAAAAGAAGTCTTCGAGCATGTCTTCCACAAAAAGCTGATTATCGAAAACGAAATAGCTCAATAAAAACCTCAGCTAACTCAAGCTACACCTCAATTTTGCCGATAAGCGTCTAAGGGGGACGCTTGCGTAAAGGGCTGATTTTGTTAGCTGTGACGGTTGCCGTGGGCG
>JALHPX010000391.1 GCA_022842225.1 bacterium | reverse complement strand
TCTATGATCGACGGACCTTACGCCCTACTACTCGTGTTGCAGATCCTGATCGTATCAGGTCTTCTGCTTACGCTGATTTGGTTGTTCATCTATCGTAGCCGCGATTTGGCTGCAGCCGCGGAGATGGAATTAGACGCGCACAAGCCCGTGCCCTCGCCCGATGCTAGAGCTATGGCGACCGCCGGCGCTCCGAGTCCCATTAGTTTGGTTATCCCCGCGACAAAAGATGAGCCCATAGTCATCACCGGCGGATCCGATCGCCTTATTGATCTTACCAGCGCCACAGTAGGCGAGTTTTCAGAAGCTGTTCCAGCTATGGGTTTGCATTCCTTTAGCGACAAACCTTCCGCTGCTCCAGGCGATGGAATAGTAGCGATGCAAGCCAATCCCCACTCCGTTCCCGCCAGCGATCACGTGGCGGGGGCCGCTGCTACTCCTGCGCAAAACTCCGAACAAGCCGCTATCGATCAGCACATGCTGCAAACTGCGCGCGCTGAAACCGATGAACTCAAACATAAGATTGAGTATCTTGAAGGCAAGTTACTGGAATACGAAATCGTCCAGGAAGAAATCGCAAGTTTATCGTCGTTAAAAGTTGAAAACGAAAAGCTGCGAGAAGAAATTGTGCAGATGCAACGCGCGCGTCCGGCCCCAAAGCCAGTGCCGGAGTCAGCACCGGCTCCCCAAGCAGCTCTGTTTAGCGATCAGCCGCGCGATACAACCATCTTCATTCCTGAAGTTACACGCCCACAAGAGACTCTAGGCGAGGGCAGTGAACCTTCTATCGCGCTCGGCGCCGGTCCATCTGTTGCGTCGGAATACCCACCAGAGCCGAACAACAACGTGCTGCCATTTGATCCCAGTCTCGCCAAAGCAAAGCAAACAGCTGAAGCCTTTCAAGATCCCGCCACGAATACTCAGCTTGAGAAGATCTTGAGCAAGCTCGAACAACTCACCACCAAGTAAGTCCCCAAAGACTGTATTTAATTTTCTTTAAACACCCCAGGCGTCCGGACCGATAAAGTTTTGGGGGTACATCATTGCTAAAAAAGAGCGTCACTCTTTCCATTATTTCCCTTGGCTTTCATTGCGCGTCCCTGCACGCCGTGAGCCTTGCTGGCGTATCCGCAAAGTATCGACTTGATACACTTAGTTTTGCTGGTAGCTCCGGAACTCAGAAACTCACGTCCAAACTGAGTCTCGAAGCCGGTCAGGACACCACGTTTTTTTTGACGACGAGCCGATTATTCTCTCTGCGTACCCACCTAGCCGCTCGGTATTTTGAGTTTAATGCGCCGGATGGCTACCTTTTGAGGGGCCGAGGGATGGGACTAACTGCGGCCTTAGGGTTTCGTTGGGGAGGCGATAGCGTGGCCTGGAATGTGCTTTTTGGCGCGGAGAAGGCCTACGTGGCCGAAGAATCAGCGGGGCAAATCGGGTGGCGAACGATGTGGAGCCCGGGAGTCTATTCGTCGGTACAGTTGGGAATTTACCGCGCAGTGAGTTTTCGAGTGTACCTGAGTGGAGGAGGGGGGCTCACTCTTCCCGCCGCTGTGGGTGCCGATCGCTCGATGATTGGCCTCAGTGGATTCTCTGAGCTATCAGTTGACCTCTTACCGTCGTTGGTGCCACTGCGTTTGTTTACCCGCGCTGAAATCGGAGATCACGGTTGGAACCGTAATCAGTATCAGTCGATTCAGTTTGGAATTGAATTTCAGCTTGGGATCACGGCTGCGCCGTTACGGTAAAGCTATTGATCTGCCAGCTGCTGATCCATCTGCAGGATGTGCTGGATGCGGTAGAGCAGTAGGTTTTCTTCCAGTCCGTCGGACTGGAATGCCGTCCATCCCGCATAGAAGTCGCGGAACTTTTCTAACCCCTTCACAATCCGCACCCGTGTGAGCGATCTATCGTCGGAGGACTCAAGCTTCGCAAAATTCACCTTCACCGAGTAGCGAAAGCGCTCGGGCAATTCGATGGGTTCAATCGGCGAGAAGAGGAGATCGTTGTACGGACCGTTGATGATCTCTGATTCAATACGGCCGGTATCCTTGTTGCTCATTTTCAGTGGGTAATCATTGAGGGCCTTTAAGGTTGCGAGCCAAACTTCATCGTAGCTGCCAGAATAAATGCGGGTGTGAAACGGTTCGCTCTTGGGCGTAGACGCACATCCCGCCAGCCCTAAAACCACCAAAAAAGCAGCTAAAACACGTGTTTTATGCATACGATTTATTATACAGGTGCCCGTCTAGTTTTCGGCCGGAAAGTATATGGGCACCTCTTGGGTTAATCGATTGCGAACTGGAGTTTTACTGTGATGGAGGCGGTCTTGCGTTTGGATTGGGTGTCGAAGGCGCCGCCCCAGGAATAATCCGTATTCGTGTTCTGACCAGTGATTTGAAATACTCCAAGGTTGGAATAGCGGAGATTGCCGCGCCTGCCGCCTGCATTGGCTGCGATTTTATCCGCTCGAGTGGTTCCATCCTTGGTCGCTTCTGCAATCATCGCAATCCGAAGCTCACCAAGCTTGGTGTAGTAGAAATTCGGGGTCGACGAGTGAATCTCAATGCCGGCATCAATCAGACTCGATACCTCACGCGACACCGCCTCGACCTTGTCTACGTCTGATGACTCAATGCGAAACATCTGAGTAAGCTTAAAGCCCCTGAAAGATTCCTTCCGGTTTCCTTTGGCGTCGTACTCCGTCTCGTACTCCCGTTGAATATCGACCGCTCCTGCCACAATTTCCTTGGCTGGAATGCCTTTGGAGACCAGAAAAGCGTTCACTTGAGCGACATCCTTGCGAATGGCCGCGAATGCTGTCTGTAGATTCTTGTCCCGCCGTGTGAAATCCACGCTCCAATCGATCAAGTCGGACACAAAATCCTGTTTGGTGCCTCCGGTGACGGAAAT
>JALHPX010000390.1 GCA_022842225.1 bacterium | reverse complement strand
GGGCCGGCCAAGACAAATGTCGGGGGTTCGGTGCGCGGATTGAAGAGCAAAATTCCCGTAAGCCCGATGCACAACCACAGTGCCTCGGCGGGCGGGAAGAGCGGGCGTTTGCGGATATCGACGAGAAAAGCCAAGGTCAACGCGCCCACTACGAGTCGGCTTGCGTGCGCGAAGCTCGGATTCGCACGCGCCGCCAGCAGTGCCGTCTCCAAATCCAGCAATCCCCCCGCCCCCGAATCCTGCCGAAGAATCTCAAACCACTGCCGGTGAAACTCCCAATTTAAATTCCAGCCCAGATAAAACGCTGGCAGCAGGAGTAGCAGTACACCCAGCACTGCCGTCCCCACCCAGAATTGCGGATTTCGCCGCACGAGTAATCCTAAGGAGAACGGCGAGGGGAAGATTTTCCAATTGGCCGCAGTAGTGAGCAACGAGCTGGCATTGAGCTGCTTACCATCTCGGTAGTCCGCGACTCCCCATAAAATCATGCCAGTCAAAAGCGCGTTGATTTGTTGGTAGCGCAGCGAACCGTCCATCTCCATCGAAGCGGCAATTAACCAAAACCAAATCACTCGGCCGTCGCGATACGCCAGCACCCAACGCGCCACGCCCAGCCAATAAGCGGTAAAACCCAGTGTCGCCCAAAGCGCTGCGTGCAAGGAGTGCGGCAATTTTGCGAACACTCCATAGAGCATGGCAAATGTCGGCGAGTACTTAAACCAATCCGTTCCAGCAGTGGGAGTGGAGTAGGGAGAAATCCCCAACCAAAACCTTTCAGCGGCTACGAGGTAAGTGCGAGTGACTCCGTTTAAACCGTGATGAGAAAGCTGTGGGAGCAACGCCAGCGCCGAGACGCAGCAGCAGAGCAAAACCTGTCCACGAAAGGTGCGGGGCAAATGGGGCCGGGGGATAGAAAGCTTGCGCATCCTCTGCTCTATCGCACGCGCGCACTGAGAATGCGATCGCCTTCCTCGAGTCTGTCGGCGACATCCATGCCACGACTAACGCGGGCAAATACAGTGTAGCGCCCATCTAAGTGCCGGTTGGGTCCCAGATTAATATAAAACTGGCTGCCGCCTGTGTCGCGGCCGGCCGTGGCCAATCCAACAGTGGAGCGGGTTTGTGCTGTCTGAGTAAATTCATCCCGCACCAAATAGCCAGACCCGCCGTAGCCATCGCCACGCGGATCGCCACCCTGGGCGACGAAATGCGGAATCACCCGGTGAAAAGTCAGCCCGTCATAAAATTTCTTTTTCACCAGCCGAGTAAAATTCAATGCCGTGAGAGGCGCCTCGGGCGACATGCTTAGAACAATTTCACCCCGATTGGTTTTGAGAATCACGTCCGCTCGCGAAGCATGATCGAGTTCGCTCATCTCAAACGTCGAATTGGGGAATCTGCTATGGGCCGGGACGCGCTGAGAAAAATCCTGACCCGTAATGTTTTTTAAAGCATCTGCGGCCGCCTGCGCCACCGTTCTCTGCGGATCTACCAGGGCGATTTGTAAGGCATTCACCTGCGCCGAGCCCCCCACTGTTCCTAGCGCCGATATAATTGCCAATTTCGATTCGATTTGATCATTCTGACCCAGCTTCGAGAGTGCGACGGCTAGCGATGGCGCAAAATCCTTCCACTGTAAGCGAGTGACCAATTGCGAAGCGGCAGCGCTGATTGCAGGATCGCCTCGCTCTACACTTTTTCGCAGGGCTGCTATCCACTCGGCAGGCCAATCACCCTCGTGGCGAATACTTAAAGCATCCAGCATCTCCACCACCAGTTTAGGACTGTCGTGCTGCAGGTACGTGGCAATGCGCTTCACATCCTCGGGGGTGGAGTTAATCGCCAAGATGGAGATGGCAGCCGGCAACAAGGTCGGCGGTCCATTCTGAAACACCTCTTCCATCCGCTTTTTTGCCGTCGGTATATCGATCTCTCCTAGCGTTCGCAGGGCATGTAATCGCACCCAGAGGGAATCGTTCTTAGCAAAAAGCGATTCCACCTTTGGCGCCATTTCCGCAGCCTTGGTTCCCTGTGCGGCGGTAGAGAAGAGCGCTTGCACAACTACCGACGAATTACGGTCTAAAAGATTTTTTGCGAGTACTTCGCGCATTTTTTCGGAGTAGGGGTGAGACGCGAGTGCCTTGGTGGCTTCAATGCGTAGCGAAGCATCAGTAGACCAAACGGCCCAACCCAAAAGTGTTTCCATCGCTTCTTTTTCGCGCGATTTCCCCAGCACGCGTGCGATGTACGATTTGATTTCAGAAGAGCCGCTCTCTTGAGCGTTCTTAATGAGTTCCTTAGTCGGAATGAGTAAATCGCTGCCCTTAAACCGAGAAGCAGCAAACGCGCAGGCGGCGCCGTAGGGCTGACGACTGGAGAGGGCTCGCGCCAATTGCGAGAGCAACCCTTCAGGTACTTTCCAGTCTTCGGAAGGTTTCGACCAGAGCATCCCCAAGGCCAGACACGATGGCTCCATCATAGTAATAGGGCCACCCTCGCGCACGGGTTTTGTCACTGCCGTCACATATTTTTCGGAGCCTTGGCGGCCCAGCGACAGATAGATCTGCCGCAAGATCGCCGGATCTTTTTGCATCGCGAGATGCTGCACCAGCACCGTGGTCGCTACCTCATCGGTGAAAAGGCCCAGTGCAAAGGCAACCGTCGCTTTATCAGGGTAATGGCGTTTATTTAACAGCGCGGCCAAATCACCAATCACGGACGGATCGGAAATTCTTCCCAGCGCCAAAATCGCGGCCCGGCGCACGCGGCTGGAGGGATGCTGGAGATAGTTCAAAAGAGATTGATCGACGGTGCGCTGCTCTTCAAACGCCAAAATCTTGGCAATTGCAGCCCCGTCATTCGGTGGCGGATGGCTCACTCCTGTAGCGGGGCGGCGCTTTCCCGCCAGGGCTGGTTGTAAGCACATTACCAAACCA
>JALHPX010000389.1 GCA_022842225.1 bacterium | reverse complement strand
AGCGGCTGGCTGCGCGAAATGGCCATGCGGGGCGAGACCGATTTTTAAGGTCTTTTTAAATCCGCTCCCCCTCCGCCTTGACAAACTGCACCATAGTTAGCAAGTTTCAGCGGGTTTTTCGGGGTTTAAGCCTCCATATATACAAATATATGTGAAACAATAGCGGGCAGAGTGTCATAGACCATTTGAACGTGACGCGATCTGCAACGGATTTTCTTTAGCTTTGAGGATGAGATTTTGGCAAAAGGTTCGGATAAACCACTAGTTATCGTCGAATCGCCGGCAAAAGCCCGGACGATAGGGAAGTTCCTGGGTAAGGATTACGATATTGAAGCCAGTATCGGACACGTCCGTGACCTCCCGCGCGGTAAAAAGGATTTGCCCGTTGAATTCAAAAAAGAGGACTGGGCTTACCTCGGCATCAACGTAACCGACAATTTCACTCCTATATATGTGGTGCCTGAGACCAAAAAGGCCCAGGTCAAAAAGCTCAAAGACGCCATGAAGACGGCGTCGGAATTGTACCTAGCGACTGACGAAGACCGCGAGGGAGAAGCCATCAGCTGGCATTTGGTCGAGCTGCTCAAGCCCAAGATCCCGGTCAAGCGCCTGGTTTTTCACGAAATCACAAAAGAAGCGATTCAAAACGCGCTTAATTCCACACGCGCTCTCAACACCCAATTGGTCGAAGCGCAGGAAACTCGCCGAATCGTCGATCGCCTGTTTGGTTACGACGTGTCTCCTCTTTTGTGGAGAAAGTTCGGTAAGCCGGGTTTGTCCGCGGGTCGCGTTCAAAGTGTGGCCGTTCGCTTGCTCGTTAATCGCGAGAAGGAACGCATGGCGTTTCGCTCAGCCACTTACTGGGATTTGATTGCAAAGTTTCAAACCGAAAAAGGCGAGAACCTTCAGGCCGAACTCGTTTCGGTAGATGGCAAGAAGCTCCCGTCGTCGCGCGATTTCGATTCGGCGACCGGTAAAATCACCGATCCGACTTTGCTCCTGTTGGGTGAAACCGAAGCGCAAGCCATTGCAGAAAGAGTCAGCTCTTCGAAATTTAAAGTCGAGAAAGTGGAGCAGAAGCCATACTCCACCAAGCCTTATCCGCCTTTTACGACCAGTACTTTGCAGCAGGAAGCTAACCGCAAGTTGCGATTCACGGCCCGTCGCACGATGCAGGTGGCGCAGAGTCTGTACGAAAACGGATACGTTACCTACATCCGTACCGATTCCACGTCGCTGGCGAAAGAAGCTGTCGAGCAAGCGCGCGCGCTCGTTACCGAGCAGTACGGCAATGAGTACTTGCCTAAAGAAGCTCGCAGCTACGCCACCAAAGTGAAGAACGCGCAAGAAGCGCACGAAGCAATTCGTCCCTCGGGTGGTTTGGCGATGCCGCAGACATTGCGGGCAGAGTTAAACGACGATCAGTTTCGCCTTTATGATTTAATTTGGAAACGTACCATTGCAAGCCAAATGGAAGATTCGCGCGGTCGCCGCATTCACGTGACGATTGCTGGAAACGGATTTTCTTTTCAAGTTAGCGGTAAGACCATTGATTTCCCGGGTTACTTACGCGCTTACGTCGAAGGCAGTGATGACCCCGATGCGCAGTTGGCGGATCAAGAGGTCGTACTTCCCGCGATGGAACCAGGCGATGCTTTGGGCTGCACGGCCGCAGAACCCAAGAGCCATACGACAGAGCCCCCGAGTCGTTTTACAGAACCTAAGCTGACCAAGTCGCTTGAGCAGTTGGGAATTGGTCGTCCGAGTACCTACGCGACGATTATCGAAACTATTTTGCAGCGCGATTACGCCTTTAAGAAAAACGGCGCGCTGGTTCCTACATGGACCGCCTTGGCGGTGGTGCAGTTGCTCGAAAAGCATCTGAGTCACCTGGTGGATTACGAATTCACTGCTCGCATGGAAGACGATCTCGATGCGATTAGCCGCGGCGAAGCCGAGCACAAAGTTTACTTGAATAAATTCTATTTCGGTGACGGGTCGCCGGGATTAAAAGAGCAAGTGCAAACGCAGATCACTCAGATTGATCCGCGCGACGCCGGCCGCATTTTAATCGGCAAGACAGAATTGGGCGATATCCACGTCCGTGTCGGTAAGTTTGGCGCGTACTTGGAGCAGGGCGAGCAACGCGCCAACATCCCAATTGAAATGTCGCCAGATGAATTAACCGTCGAGAAAGCCACTGAGTTGCTGATGACAGCCGCGCGTGGGGACATCTCGATGGGAGACGAGCCCAAGACCGGCCTGCCGGTTTATCTCAAGCAAGGTCGCTTTGGTGCTTACATCCAATTGGGCGAGCAAATCGAAGATTCGGAAGAAAAGCCGCGCCGTGCTTCTCTACTGAAAGGTATGAAGCCTGAAGATGTGAATTTTGAAGTGGCGCTCAAGCTATTGTCGTTGCCGCGCGAAGTGGGTCTTGATCCGACGAGCCAAGAGCCTATCATTGCCGCCAACGGTCGCTTTGGTCCTTATTTAAAAAAGGGCACAGACAACCGCAGCTTACCGGCCGAGATTTCTCCGATCGATGTCACGATGGAACAAGCGCTGCACCTGTTCTCGCAGCCTAAGCAAATGCGCCGTGGTTTTGGTGTGAAGAAGCCACCTTTGCGCGTCTTGGGAACTTCTCCAGTGACGACCAAAGAAGTGCACGTATTAGAAGGTCGCTTTGGTACCTACGTTACCGATGGTACGACCAATGCTTCGTTGCCGGCGGGAACCACTGTCGAAGAAGTGACGTTGGATGAAGCGCTCGGGCTGTTGCTGGCTCGTGCGGCACGCGGCCCCGCCGTGAAAAAGACGCGCAAAAAAGCCGCTGGCAAAAAGAAAGTCGCTAAAAAAGCGAGCAAAGGCAAAAAAGCCAAGGCAGCTGCGGCCGAAGAGTCAGCAGAACCCTCGTCCGAGAGTTCCGACGAAACCAGCGAATAACCGTTCTTAGAATTCCATGACAGCGACTGAGACAG
>JALHPX010000388.1 GCA_022842225.1 bacterium | reverse complement strand
ATTCTGCACAATTAAGCATGGGCTCTCATCAAATCCGATTGAAACTTGATAATCTCCTGGCGCGTGAGTATGCCGTCTCGGCGCGGCCTTTTGGCCTACGGCCCGGCAAACCCTTCTCCGCCCTCCTCGGGTACCGCCTTGTTTTTTGATTTGCAGCGCGTCTATTCTTGGAGATAAAACCAATAACTACTCTCGAGAGAATCTCGACGGAATGTTCGTCGATAGTTTTTATCGGTAAGATATATCCCAAGGCAGTTCAAACTTAACCGTCCGCGGGTTGGTTGGTCTTTTGGTGCAATTCAAAACATTGAATTTGGCACCTTGTTTGCGCCTTGCAAGCTGAATGGACATGCGAAAATCCAATGGGTGTGAATCGAATCTGCCCTTGCACTTGTGTGCAAGGACGAACGAGCGCTTGGATTTCGGACCGCCCCTAAGCGCGGTGTGGACTCACATGGAGAACTATCTCCACTTTTTGCACCATGCCTACAGAGTAAAGATTTTCGCTTTCGTGCTCATGCCGAATCACTTCCATCTCATTGCGAGGTTTCCAAAGTCGAACCTGGGGTACTCAATGAACTATTTTATGAGAGAAACCAGTAAGGCGATTGCAAGGGATGCTGGTCGCGAAAATCACATTTGGGGCACGCGAGTTTATCGATCGTTGATTCGCACTCCCCACTATTTTTCTCACGCATACAAGTATGTTTATCGAAATCCCGTTGAGGCAAATTTGTGTTTTCGCGCAGAAGACTATCGCTTTTCAACGCTTCCCGCACTTCTAGGACTTTCACATGGAATGATACCTCTTGAAGAGGATGTTGAGCTCTTTCGAGATCCAGAGGCACAGCTAAACTGGATAAACTGTGCGCCTCCTGAATTGGATAGGTTAGCTGTTAGGAAGGCTCTGAGGAGGAAAGAGTTTTCAATGCCGCGTGAGAAAAGCAGTCAACGAATTCACGCCCTCGAGTTCTCTAGGTACTAAGTCGGCGCGCCGCCCGTCGACGCGCCGCAAATCAAAAAACAAGGAGGTACCTACGGGAGTTTTTGGACGGAAAGTTTTCCGTTGGACGTGGCTTTGGCAGAAAGCGAATTGATTGGTTTTGTCGCTTTCATCAGGGCGGCTTTCATTTGTTGAACGGTGGCATTGGGATGATCCGAAAGATAGAGAGCGGCAGCTCCTGCAACGTGTGGTGTGGCCATTGAAGTGCCATCCCAAGTGACAGTGACGCCGAATTGCGGAAGATCGATCACCTTGTCGCTATACTTACTACCAACGGTCGTCGAATAAACTGCGACGCCTGGAGCGCCCATGTCCACCGACTGCGCCCCCCAGTTGGAAAATTTTCCGAGGTTATCCGCGCTATCGAGTGCCGCGACAGACAGAATATTATCGTGCGTGTAGCTTGCAGGGTAGGCGGGCGCCTTGCTCGTATCGTTATCATAGCCACGTCCTTGGGCATCGCCATTTCCCGCTGCGGCGACAAAGAGTTGGCCCGCCAGGCGCGCTTCTTCAATGATATCCCGAAGTGCCTGGTTGCCAGCCGCATTGGCCGGATCTTCTCCAGATGATCCCCAAGAATTTGAGGACACTCGAACTCCCATTTTGATTGAATAGGCAATTGCTTTGAGGGCGCCTTCAGTTGAGCCTTCACCTTTCTCGCTTAAGAATCGAAGCGCCATGATTTGCGCTCGAGGCGCGACCCCGTGAATGCCTTTTCCATTGTCGCCGCGTGCGGCGACGTTGCCAGCGCAATGAGTTCCGTGACCTGGGTTGCCTCCGCCAAACAAAAGATCCATCGGCTCGACTGAAAGATCATAGGGCTTATTGTCGTTTGAAACAAAATCCCAACCTACAACGTCGTCGACGTAACCGTTGGCATCGTCATCTACGCCATTTTCTGCTTTATCTCGGCCTTGGGCATCGAGGCCGGATTCTCCAGGATTGCGCCACATGTTTTCAACGAGGTCTTCATGTGTGTAGTCAACGCCAGAGTCCAGAACGGCAACAACCACACCTGCGCCCCTTTGCCCTTTCCAAGCACTAGCGACGCCATTGTCAATCATTCCCCATTGGTTATTGGCGAGGCCGTCGGCGCCGCTACCCGGGTTGCCGATGGCAGGAATCGGCGGATTGTCGGGTTTTACGAATATCGGTGCACGTGCCTTGAGAACGTCATCTACGCTTCGGCCGTCTGCCGTTTTGTATCCGGCCCTGCGAAATGCGTCGGCCAGCGCTTGTCGTTCTGCTGCGTCTTGAATTCGATAGTCGCTGTATAGGCGAATCGGGAAGTTGGGCTGAACCAGTTTAACGCCTGGGATGGATTTCAACGAACTCATAGAAAGTTCGGCCGACTTCGTTGGCGCCTTCACGGAGTACCAATTCGAATTGTCGCGCAGGCGATCTGTCAAAACCTGAACTTCCCCACCAACCCTTGCGGCAAAACCGCTGAGCGCCTTTTGCGCGGTGTTGGACTTTCGTGCATCGATTTTTACCAAGAAATCGACGGCGTGACCCGAAGCTCCGGTCTTGCTGGAGCCAGCAAAAGCAGGTTTCGCCGGAAAGCCGAAAGATAGAGCTAATACACCGGCAAAACCGGCAATGAATGAACCGATTTGCTTTTTGCCACATACGTGAGCAACGGCATGGAAACGATCAGACATATCCCCTCCTTAGGGTAAGTCGAAATCCAGCACGCCCCCTCCGAACCTGCTGAACTTCAGTTCGGTTTCGCACAATTCTTCGCGAGAAACCGTCAGAGGCATCCATGCTTCTGAATTGATGTTCTTGGTTAAATGGTAGGCACCAGACTTTGGGCTCGTCCATGTTTTTTCGAACCTACCGTCGCGATAGGGGCTCTGCGTCGGACTCGGTTCATGTTCTGAGCTGTCAGATGCGGCAAGTTTCAACTGTTGCGGGTCAGAATTACGGCAAATGTCAATTGCTGCAAAATTCGACGGCTCCGCAAGCTTCAACCCCCCTGTAGGCAAGCGATGAAACTC
>JALHPX010000387.1 GCA_022842225.1 bacterium | reverse complement strand
ACGCCACCATTGTCGCCGATAAAGCCATTCTCGACGAGTTAGTGCCGCTGCAAGCCTGGCTTGAGCGCCTGTCGAAAGTGAAGAACCTAAGTTTTGAAACTCCGGGAGTCGCTCGTCACAAACAAAACAAGGTGGTGATCCCTGTCAGCTTTGGCAACGAAGCCTTTGAAGTCTATGTCCCACGCGAGCAGATGATTCAAATTGCCGAAGAACGCACCCGCGCTACCAAGGAATTAGAAAGCGTGAAGGGTGAACTCGAGCGAGCCAATGCCAAGTTGGTAAATCAAACATTCCTCGGCAAAGCACCGGCAGATGTGGTTCAAGGCGTGAAGGATCGCAAAGCTGCGTTGGAGAAAACCATCGCAAGCCTCGAGGACTATCTCAAGTCGCTTGAATAAGCGAAAGCGTGCGGTTGATTTCGAGAGTGGCGAGGCTCAGTGCCTCGTCAAATCCCATTCCGGGTTTGAGCAACATGAGATTGGGTTGCGTCGCCAAGGCTACATGCGTGGAACACATGGCAGAAGTCGCGGTCTCAATGCAGCTGCCGCCGAGCAAGGCACCCACTCCGACCCTCTTGCATTCCACAACTGCTTGCAGCGAGTCGTGTAGAGGTCCCAGATCGGGCATCTTAATGTGAATCCAATCCACCGCGTCTGCAGCTAAAAAAGCACGGATGTCGTCTAAAGTATTGGCCCACTCGTCGGCGACGATATAGACGCTGCTGCCGTTTTTCACGAGCGCCGCGCGCAGGTCCCTATATTCTTCGATTTGGGCCTCGCGGCTTTCTAAGACAAAGGGGCTTTCGATTCGGCAGTGATAGGGACCCAACGCTTTTTCGAGTTTGCCTAAGTAAGCCGCTGTTTTGGTCGCGTCTTTAAAAATCTTGCCCAGCAGTCCATGTAAATCAAAATGAAAGGTAGGGCGGTAGTCTTTGCCATGCTTGCGCACTTCTTTTTTCCACCACGTGGCGTATTGGATTAGTTTTTCGCCGCGCGAGCCAAGAACATCTTTCAGATCGTCTCCTTGACCCGCGGGGTGAGAGGGTAGTCGATAAAGCATCATCTTCACAGCCGCATGGTATCTATCCGCGCCACAAGACCCATGAAGGTCAGGTGGGTGGGAGGGCAGCGGTAAACTCCATTCATCGCAGAGCACTTCGGTGGGCGTGCGTTTGCGAGTGGTGGCGACTGCTTGTAACAGAGCCTGACTCAGGCCGTATTGGAGCGAAAGCGGGGCGCCCGCGAATGATTTCTCTATTCGTGACCAGGCTGTGCGGTATTTCTCCGTCGATAAACCGGTAAAAGCCTTCTCCATCGGCTTTTTAAATTGGTTTAGCACTTGCTGCGTGGACAGGGCTGCTTCGCGCCCGGACTTGCCATCGAAGGCCACGCCCATCGCATCCCCCCAGACTGTTTCGCCCGATTGCAGCTCAAGCCCAATCGAGAGGACTTCCGCAGGAACGCGCAAAGCTTTGCCCGATTTTGGATTCTTTTTGGTGTACCGATCCACAACCGGTATCGAGTGCTTCTGTAGGTACGCAATATCTTCGCGGAAATAGCAACCCAGGCCGGTGGTGAAATGAAGCTTCGTAATCATGCGGGTGATTGAGAAAGAGGCCTGAGCATCTCTGCGCTGCCGTCGCCCGGTACGATTGGCGGCATGGAACGCGTGACCGTTTTATCGTAGCGGAGGGGATTGATACTGATACGCACCAAGTTGATACCTGCGATGATTTCCATAAACAGAATCGGAAATCCGCCCAGCGTCGATAACTCACGGATGCCGTCGAGGCCCGAGGCGCAAAGTGCCGCGACGGAGAGAAATCCCACGCTGATTCCCCAAATAAGCTTTACCATCTGGGGTGGCTCGGGACTCTCAGGCTCAATGCCATGCGAGCAAATGCCGGCCATGGCGACGGTGTTGGAATCAGCCGCCGTGACGTAGGCTAGGAACGCCGTGATCAAAAGAGCCGGAATGGTATACGCCGCAAAGGGCAGTGCGCCTAGGACCGCAAAGGTGACTCCCTCGGGCCCGCTCTTTTTTAAGACACGATAGAGATCCATTCCACCCAAAGTCTCCAACTGCAAAGCGGTGCCGCCAAAAAGTGTGACCCATGCCAGGCAAAAAATCCCCGGCAGTACCAGGTTCATAAAGATGAAATTGCGGTACGTGTACCCGTACCCAATGCGTGCTAGAAAAATCGCGGTAATCGGAGTCCAGGCGAGCCAGTTCGCCCAATAGAAAACAGTCCACGCCCGGGGCCAGGGATCATCCTTAGTAAAATCCAGGAGCAAGGTATTGGGGAGGATATCGGGCAGGTAGCCTGCAAAGGCGCGCGCACCCAACGGCAGAAAATGCGAGGCGGGGCCCATCACCAGGACAAAAAGTACTAGAAACGCAAAGAACCGGACGTTCCAATTGGAGAGAGTTTGAATGCCGCGGTGGAGTCCCGAGAGAGCGGACGCCACGAAAGTCGCGACGATCAGCGAGCCGAAAATCAACCACATCCAAGGACCACTCGCTTGGCCGGTAAGGTGCTGCCAGCCGCCGGATAAAATTAAAATCCCGGAACCCATGGAAGCAGCCATTCCGGAAACCAAAGCAAACAAGCTAATCCCGTCGACAAATTGGGTAATCCCGCCGCCTGGCTTGGGTTTTATTAATGGGTGCAAGCACGACGATAAACTAAAAGGCAGCCGCATTTGGTAAAACACAAACGCAAAGAGAACGGCAAAGAGAGTATAGAGGCTATTGGGAACAAATCCCCAGTTGTGAAACAGGCTGCGCATGGCAAAGAGTTCGGATTGCGGCGAGGCGGCGCGGAGCAGGAGCGACCTCGCGGGTTCGTGGTAGTGATAAATGGGTTCAGCCATGGCCCAAAACAAAATGCCAGCCCCGGTGGTCGTGCAAACAGCGATGCTAAACCATTGCCAGCGATTGACGATCGGCTTTGCTTGCTCCCCGCCGATTTTGAGTTTTCCCAGCGGCGAAAAAAACAGCCACGTGCTAAGT
>JALHPX010000386.1 GCA_022842225.1 bacterium | reverse complement strand
ACCGTAGGTGTCACGGCAGTCGCGCTGTACTCGGCGTAGGACATCCAGGCCTTAAAAAAGACTGCTGGGATAGGATCGTAAGAGGACGAGGTAAAAATCCGCTTCAAGTTGATAAAGCTATTACTCAGTCCAAAGGTGCCGGTGTACGCGTAACCAATGGCCGTATTTGTCTTCACCGCGGGTACGGCACTGAGGTCCAGCAAATTGTGAATCGCGATGTCCCGGCCCGCCAGCGAGTAAAGTCTATTCTCACCAAAATCACATTTGAAAGGGAAGGGGGCAAAACCCGGCTTAATAGCATCCACGGAGTGAGCGCCAATCGGCGTGGTGTCGAGAGTGATTTGTTTAAGACCAGCGTAGTCGTTGAAATAGACGGAATTACCATTAAGGCACAAGCTAATGGGGCTATCGACTTTGATATTGGCCCCCAGTTGCAAATTGCCTTTTTCTACATCTCCGAAGCCCACTTGGCGCTCCATAGTCTTAGCCGCCAGATCAAATGAGGTGACCGAGCCGGTCGTGGCGCCCGTCGTGTAAAGGAATTCCTCGGAAACAAACGCAGCGCTGACTCCTAAGTGCGCATAGCGAAGAGGAAAGGTCACATCCAGAGGGCCTTCTCCTAGCATGTTGTTGTCGTTCTTACCGTTCTCTTCGTAGCGAGTGACGTACGTCCACACATAGCTCGCAGCGGGCGAACCCTTTGCGGGCATCTCTAAGTAGGCGTGAGTCCACCAGGCGACCGCAGCATAGAGACGATTCTTTACCGGATCAAACCCAGCAGGACGGGCAAGTCCGCTCACACCTCTATCAGGAGAGAGTTGAGAAGCATTTGTGGGAGTGAGCCGAATGAGATTTGCAATCTCATCCGGGCTCTCAAGAGCGGAGGCTTCGAGAATGTATTGAACGCCCCATCCAGATCCTTTTGACCACGTGGCCTCAGGGCCAGAATTTATAAACAAGCGACCGTCGCGCGTGACGGCTAGGGCAACGTTTACGGATTCAGACGTTAGCGCGATATCTTTCAAAGCAATACCCGCAACGGAGAGAGGAACAACTTGCCCACCTGGAGTGCCCGCAACGTATTTTAGTTTCTTATCCCGATCGATGGTGAAGATTTGACCTGCAGAAAGGAAAAATGTTCGTCCCGTTTTTCCTTCGAAAGCCAGTCGGTTATTGAGGTTTGTCGCTGAGTAGTCGCTAGAGAGCGCGCCCGCTGGCAGATTCGAACTGAGGGCCAACTTGGAAGGGCCTCCAAAAATCGGAGTGACTGACTTTGCTGCAAAATCGATCTCAACGATATATTTCTGAGCGACGCCTGACTCACTGCGCGTTGCCTGCGCTAGAAAGATGTCCCGTTGAGAGTCGTAAACCCAGTCGGAGCTGAGACGGAAATCATGAGTGATGCTGTCCGTGCAATCGAACGGCTGAAGATCGCTGGCGGTGGTGCGAAATACCCGACACGTTCGGCGATCGAATGGGTCGATCTTGATTGCTTCGTTCGTCAGAAATAGCGAACCTTTTCTATCGACAGCAAGAGCGGTGCTCTCTCCCTGGCGTTGAAGGCGAGTAGGGGAGCCGCCGATTCCGCGATAAGTTTTTCCGGCAATGACTTCATAGCCAACGTTTACTTCTTGAGTAGAAGCGATCGCCGCGTTTCCTGATTTGTCGATCGCAGTCAGTGAAACCACATAACGGCGAGTATTATCCCACCCATCGGGGACATTCACGGTGAAACGAAACTTTCCATCTGCATCTGGCTTGGTGAATTCTGGCGAGTTTTCAATTTCCGGCTTTGGGCATTGCTTCCAAAGTACGGAGTTTGAAAAATTGCAGCCTAGGTGCACAAAGCGAGATTTGTTGTCCAGGTCGAGCAGCGAAACAATGAGCTTGATGTCGGAGGCCGGGGTGTCGTCGTCGGAAACGCGGAATTCTACCTGGTGCGAAGAACCAGCAGCCCAAGGGCTTGCCGTGATCATGCTGGGTGTCGGCGAAACAACTAATATCTCAGGAGGCACACTTAAATTAAAAGTCACAGTCGCTGAATCACTGGAAATATTACCAGCAAGATCCTTTGCAAACGCGGTCACGGTATTGCGCCCTTGTTTGAGCATCACAAGCGGCATGATTTCCCGTCGCTCTCTCCAGCATTCATCGGAGCTGAGAGGAACTGTCGTTACGGCCGTGTCACCGACCTTTAAACAAACTTTTCCGAGGCCGGAAGTGTATCCGCCTTCGGCTGGATCCATCGCGCATAGATTAAACGGGAGCAGACGAGCAGATACGTTTTCGTGTCCCACCAGGTCTTCTTTACAAGGATCGTTCTGCGGATCGGTTCCTAGATAGAGCTTCACTTTCGGAGCGGTGACGTCCGGCGCATAGTACACGTTCTCCGAGTAGCCCGTGCAGCGGGTAAGGAGGACGCCTAGAAGCGCGACTGCTACTGCAAGCAGCCAATTGGTTTGGTGGACTGAGTTCCGCATACCCACTTAGCATTGCAGGTGCCGATCCACTTTTCAGGCGTACAAATTGGCTCCGTCTGTCGAAAGTTTGGTCGGTTTCAAGAGGAAATGAAGGTTGGTCCAGTAAGCTATGGAAATCCCCCAGCTTCTGGGGCCACTGCAAACTAGCCAGCGCTGGACGGCCGTGTATTCGCCTAGAATACCCAAATATTAAGTACTTAGGTTCCGCGCCTATGCGGATTTTACACAGGGTTTAAGACTGAATTTGAGGCTGAGTGCTACTAGTTCGCCGTGTTCTTCCCAGCGTTTTTGGGGGAGCCTTCCCGGTGCGCGCGCGGGTAGGTCTCCTTCGGTTTGTGTTGATATTTGTCGGCCCGATTTTTACAATGTTTTTGAACTCTTCGTTATGAGAAAAAGCTCTCGAATAATCATCGTCCTCGGCACAAATTTAAAAAACTACCAGGGAGTTGTGTCTGCGTGCAGCATGCGCGTGGTCTCTTCTCGAATTATGAAATCTCGAGGCGAAATTGATTCCGATTCAAATTAGAAGCCAT
>JALHPX010000385.1 GCA_022842225.1 bacterium | reverse complement strand
GGCGCCTCAGGCGGCGGTGGAGGCGGAGTTCTCGATTTTCACGTCGGTGGCAAAGTTACGATTTCGTCTACTGGGGTTATCCGCGCCAATGGAGGCGTGGGTGGCCAAGCAGCGGCTGGAACCGCGGGTAATGGCGGCGGCGGTTCGGGCGGTGCGCTGATCCTTTTCTCTGGAAGCACTATCGAGAACTCCGGTAGCCTACGAGCCTTAGGTGGCACAGGCGCTGGCGGCGGAATCGGTGCCGGCACAGGCGAAGGCAGCGACGGCCGTATCCGATACTGCACTTTTATCGGCGATATCACTCCTATCAGCTCGGGCTCAGATGATCCGGCTCCTCTCACTGCCCCCTTCGGACAAACTTTCTATCGCAGTCTGGCAGCGCCCTATATCGTGATCTCTGGAGTGTATGATTCGGGCAACACTGCACCGACTTACCTTTCCGTGACGGAAGATAAAGTAGTGCCGGCGGGCTCCGCTCTCACGGTGCAAATAGCAGGAAGTTCGGATGGGTTTGTAGCGGACGACACTGGCTGGAAGGCGCTAACGGATTTAGATTCACTTAGAGAGAAACGGTATTATCGATTCAGAGCCAGTTTATCCACGGGAAATCGCACGGAGACACCCATCCTTAGAGGGCTCACCATCAACGTCGCCGACCGTGAGCAACCCGTGTTCCACTTTCAGCTCGCAAGTTGCGCGGGAGTTACAACTCCCGAAGACGCGCAGTTAAGTCCAGTGCCTCTGACAACCGCGCTTACCCTGTTGGGACTTTGGTTGGTATTGACGGCTTGGGCGGGCCGTCGATATTCCAAGAAATCCACAGCCAAGTATTCCACTCCACCGTCCACTCCGGTCGGCCCGTAAGCGAGTGCTGGCGGTAATAAGGATAGAGCGAGACTTCCCAAATCGGTGCAACTTCATCCCAAATGCCCGCGAAATTATAGAGCGAGCTAAATTGCGCGCCAGCTCCTTTGCGGCCAATCGGCGAGGCTTCCAGTTGCGCGCGGAAGATCCAACGGTCCGCAGCTTTTTCCAGTAATCCCGGTAGTAGCACCCAGCTGCGCCCGAGAACCAAACCAAAGTAACTTTGATTACCGATCGAAACAGTCTCGGCACCCGTGCGCTGTAACTCGCCTTCTCGTCGATAACGAAGGCCTCCGTACCAAGGCCGGGTCATTTTGCCAAACAGCGCAGAGGCTTCCAGGCGGTAAGCAGAAAGGGTGGGCTGAAAATCCGCAATCTCGGGATTTTGTGAGAGGTACTTCCATGGCTGATAGCCCAAAACAAGATCCAGCTTGCTATTGCCGCGCGTGAACTGAGCGCCTGCTTTCAGAGAGTTCCAAGCAAATCCGTTGCTCTCGATGCTTGAAACTCCCGAAGATCCTCGTTGCAGCGCCCAGCCTCCCCCATAGGCCATGCTAAACGACGAGAACGAGATGGTGGGCGGTGGTAGAGCAGCGATTCGTCGCTCTTCTTCTTGTTCGGCGCGGACCTTCTCCTCGGCGGCAACCGTGGCAGCGATCTCCGCCAGCGCCCGATTCGCATCCATGCGCGTAACTCCGCTAAAATTCCCCAAATCTCCGTCTGCATCTACTCCCGCTACACGCCAGAAATACTCAGGCGCCTTAGGCAACTCCACTAAAGCGCGGGGTTCTGAGACACGCACTTCCACGAGCCTGGTTTCAAACTTCGGCGTGGTGCTTACCTGCAACAAGTAAAGCTTGGCTCCTGGCACCTTGCCCCAATTAAACTCCATTCTCAAACGCGCACCGTGCATATCGACAGGCTCCGCGGCCCACGCCAGTGTCGACGATAAAAGGGCAGCCAATTGAAAAAGCGGCTTCCACCGCGAGCCATGCGGCGACTTTTTGGATGTGGGCTTGCGGGGAGTTTGCAGAACCTTTGCTCCCGTCGTCTTCGGCGCTTCGATTCTGGCCTTTACTCGAACTGCCAACGGGGCCGAGGGCAACCAATCGCCCTCGCCTTGCGCCGTCACACGCCAAAAGTAATTTCCGGAAGCTCCCGCCATCCACTCAAAGCGATTGGTAGAAATCTGCGTCTTGAGAATGCCTGACTTAAACTCTGGATCCGTTGCGACTTCGACGACGTACTGCTTCGCTTTTGGAATTTTTGCCCAGACAAAAACCGCCTTGGAATTTTCCTTCACGCTGCCCGAGCCTACATTGCGGGCTTGGTAGGAGGGCGCTAGTTTTTTCAGGGGCTCCGGTGCCGGCTCGACTTTGACTGGCTCTTCTTTCGCCGCTTCGGCCAATGCGCGCTCGGCAACTGACGGGACTTCCAACTTCCCGGCACTGGTGACGACGGCTTGCTCGCCGGGTTTCAACTCCACTAAAATGTTCTCTTGGGATTCAGGAATAGTCGCGTGGCCCTGCACCACATCAATCTGGGCCGCGCTCGACACGGGTTCCGCCTGGAGAAACACTTCTGATTCTGGTTTGACGTCCACACGCTTAGTGCGAATGTGGACGCGTTGCGTTTTGCCGCCGCTGAGTAACCGAATCTTGCCGCGATTGAGCTCAAGCTCCAGAAACGCGGCTCCCGACTGATTGATGGGAAAATGAATGAGAGAATTGGGCCCCATCTCTAAGCGTGTGCCGTCGGACAGTTGAACAGTTGCGGCTGCACCCATACCGGTCATGAGCGTGTCTTGGCCATGCACCGGATCGCCCGAGGCAATGGGCGTCCACGTCAAACTCGATTGACTGCGATTGCGCACCGCTAGGCGTTTGTCGACGATTTCGCCAATACGAAAGCCGGTGGAGGTTTGCGAAAAATACTGCTTCCACGCGATGGGCAACGGAATCTCGATAACGCGCAGCAGCCAAAAAAGGTAGGTGATCTGAAAAAAAAGCGCAGTCGTTGCGAGCGACAGTAACCATACATCGGAGTTGCGCTCGCTTCGGACCATTAATCCCATCTTAACATGGCTTTACGCGTGGAGCTCAAGGCTTCGGCAGGAATCGCCGATACGACGTCGAAGGAGTCTGGTTTGTCC
>JALHPX010000384.1 GCA_022842225.1 bacterium | reverse complement strand
CGCTCTTCCGATCTACAGTACTGCCCTTGATGTGGATAGCTCTGGTGAGTGCGCTCCTCGCGTCCACGTCGGCGAAAGCGGTGATTCGGCGCACTTGGTTCCTTGAAGAATTAGCTCGTCCTCCCCAGGGCACTTCCGATCTCGCATCTCGTCGACAGTTTGGGGTTTCTGCCGCCACGCTTACCGATTCAATGGCGGGACGGGTGTCGGCGTTGGCATCTCTCGGCTATTTGGAGCTGCAGCTAGACGCCGGCCAAATCTATTTTGGCCTGGCTAATTCGGATGAAGGCAAACTGTTGCGTTCCACTCTGGCACCCGAGAAGTCTTTTTTTGCTTTTGAACTGGCGCGCTACTTCGTTAGCTCGAATGGTTACTACGGGCGCGTGGGGTTAAAGTTCATCAACTTCCGACCCTCGGCTCTGTGGATTTGGCGTGCGGGATTGCAGACGGGTGTTGTGGCCACTCCTTCAAGCCCATGGGACGTCGAATTTAGCGTAAACTCAGTGGTCTACTTTGTGCACCTGTCAGATGTCATCTTGGCCTCGCTCCGCACGGGCCGAACTTTTTATTTTGGTGCTGGAGAAAAACAAAGTCTGCAGATCTCGGGAATTTTTACGTTCGGCAAGAAGACGCGCTTTTTAGAGGGGGAAAGCCTGCTTTTTAGCATCGGCCCCAGCTTTGGGTATTCCGCACCTGGGATAGGCGAAATTTCTTTGAGCGTTCCCTTTCGAGTTTGGATTGATAATGCCCGGTTCCCGAATGGCTCGATTGGCTACTTCAGCGATTTTGATCCGCCGGCAGCGCAACTCAATTGGACACTTTTTTGGTAATTAGAGAATTTCATCCAACTTGCGACGGAGAGCGACCATTTCCATCGCGGCATCCACCGATTCAGTGCCTTTGTGGCTGTGTTCCCCGCCCGAGCGAGCCATTGCCTGAAACTCATCGTCCGTCGTCAAAACACCAAAAATAACAGGCACGTCATACTGCAGCGCCACTCGTTGGCAGCCGTAGCTGACTTGGTTGCAGACATGGTCGTAATGCCCAGTCTCACCGCGAATGACGGCACCCAAGCAAATCACGGCATCAAACTTTGCACTCTCAGCGAGCTTCTGCGCGATAAGCGGAATCTCCACGGCACCTGGTACCCACACCACGTGCGTGGACTCTTCGGAGATTCCCAGCTCCTTTAAGCGAGTAAGCGCGCCGTCCAAAAGCCGCAATGTGACTTCGTGGTTAAAACGACTGACGACGATACCGGCGCGGAAAGTCGTTTTTTCGTCCTTAGCGTGGATGACTGGCATAAATTCCCTCTAAGCGCTGCATCGGCGGCGTTTGCATCTGCAGACGGTATTCAATCAATTGCTCGATGCTAATGAGATCGAGTCCGTGTTTTTCACAAAATGGAATCAAGTCTTTGCGCCGGGCCATTGTGCCGTCGTCATTTAAGACTTCACAAATCACAGCCGCGGGACGCAGGCCTGCGAGCTTGGCTAAATCCACGCTGCCTTCGGTTTGGCCGCCGCGTTCTAAAACACCTCCCGGCTTCGCCCTGAGAGGGAAAATATGTCCGGGCACTGCGATATCCAGCGGTCCGGAGTTGGGATCAGTGGCGACCTGAATTGTCCGGCAACGATCCGCGACAGAGATTCCCGTGGTAACTCCCGTGGCGGCTTCGATAGAGACGGTAAAAGCGGTGCGGAAGGAAGAGCGGTTTTCTGATTCGCTTGCCATTAAGCGCAGCCCCAGGCGATCGATTTCCTCCGGCGCCATAGCCAGACAAATCAACCCGCGGCCAAACCGTGCCATGAAATTCACTAATTCAGGAGTGGCTTTTTCGGCGGCAAATACCAAGTCGCCTTCGTTCTCCCGATCCTCATGATCAGTCAACACGACGAGCCGGCCCTGGCGAAGCGATTCCAGCGCTTTTTCAATCGCGATTTTCGCCGTTAAAGAATTAGACATTTGACTCACGAATCCAATCTACTCGGCTTGCGAGATCTCTCAAAACAGTCTTTACCATCCAATCAAATTCCAAGTTCACAGGCGATAATTTAGCCAGCGCTTTTAAATTCGTCTTCTCCAAAGTGTGCGGAATCAGCATGACACTAAATCCCAGGGGAGTGACTTCATTGACGGTCAAACTCACGCCATTGACCGCCACGCTGCCCTTGGGAATCAGCCAACGGAGCATTTCGGGGGTGATTCTGCCAAAGCTCATTTTGGTGAACCCACCTAACGTTTCCACCGAAGTTACTTCGCCTAGGGTATCGACGTGACCCGTCACCCAATGGCCCCCAATCGAGTCGCCAAATTTCAAGGCCCGCTCTAGGTTCACGACCGAGCCTGCAGTTGCCTGGCCTAACTCCGACTTATCCAAAGTCTCCGGGGAAATCTCGACATCCAGATGTTCAACTGAGCGATTCGTAGCGGTAAGGCAAACGCCATTCACGCTGATGCTTTCGCCGGGGACGAGATTCTTAAATTCCGTCTCAATGACCATGATGCGGCCGGCGGAAAGCGGCTGTCCCGGAAAAGGACGCGATTCCTTCACTCGGCCCAAATGGTGGACTATGCCGGTAAACATTTATTCCACCTTGCTTCTAACAGCCCATCGCTACCCAAGGCCGACCAAGCGCTTTGGTGCATGCTAGAGAAAAAATCCTCAGGCAAGCCATCAAAGGCAGGCAATGCCTCGCCACCCAGCCAGCGATTGCCCAATAATAGAAACGCGCGATCCATGAGTCCTGCGCGGTAGAGCCCTAAGAAACTTTTTCCGCCTGCCTCGAGCCATACGTCGTGCAAACCTGCTTTGCCCAAGTATTCCGCAACAAACGCGAGATCCAAACCATTGGAAGTGGTGGGAGCCCTCACTAGTTCCACTCCGGAACTCTTCAAAGTCTCCAGGCGCACTTCATCGGCCTCGATGCCGTGAAAAACGGTGAGCTTCTTCGCCGTGCGAATGACTTTGGCGGTCCAAGGCAATCTGCCCAAACGATCCAAAACGTACACGGATTT
>JALHPX010000383.1 GCA_022842225.1 bacterium | reverse complement strand
CCTGCAGGACTTCGGAGACTTTCAATTTAGCGAGATCGCGCGCAGGTAAATAGGAATGTTCGTCGGACGCACCCGCTTCCGAAACCACTTCTGCAATCCAATGATTCTTAAGTGAGAATTCAATTATCTTTCGCAAATTGTCCGCGGCAAGCACTGTCTTCTCGGACAAAACCTCCCAATCGACCGCCCCACCGCCGGATTGGTATTGCGCGTGCATGAAGGCAAGACCCGCTACCAATCCGCGCGCCTCCGACAAAGTCGGTGCCTCGTCGGCTCTGGCCAAGATATCAACTTGGTTTTGAACGAGAAAGCTGACTTCAGCCCCCAAGATAATGATGGTCCATACGACAAATAACCAAAACGCGATCAAGGGCACGGCGGCTAATTTGCCGTAAGCCGTATTGGCGAAAAACGAGAAGTAAACGCGCAGAAAGATACTGGTTAGCTCGAGAGTTATCGTCGAGAAAATCGCACCATACAGGGCCGCCCGCCAACGCACTCGCACCACCGGCACGTAGCGATAAAGCACGTAGAAAGTGGCGAGCAGCAACGTAATCGGAATCAGGGTACTCAAAAGAACTTTTACGAGCGGCACTTTCTCCAGCACAAATGCCGTTACCGGGATCTTGGTCAGGATGATGGGAATCGAGAACGCAGCAATAAGAGTGATCGGCGCTACGACGGCAATCACGATAAAGTTGCCGGCTTTTTCCAAAAAGGGGCGGCGCACATCCGAGCCCCAGATCTCATTCATCGTGTGTTCGATGTTCGTATACGCCTGCAGACCGACGTACGCCAAAATCAGCAGCGCAAAAACTCCGATGGTGCCGCTCTTCTGCTGGATCGTTTCCAAATAGGATTGCTGAAACTTCGTAACGTACTCATTCACAAACTCGCGGTGCTCAAAAGGGATATTGCTCAGAAAAGTCGACAGCAAGCCATTGAGTGCGTCTTGCACCATGCCGAATTGGGCCAGGACCGTAAAAATAAAGAAGCAGCCGGCCAAGAGTGGGAGCAAAGAGAACAAAGACAGGTAGGCCAACGACTCGGCGCGTATCTTTACATTGTCGCGCATCATCTCGTGGTACAGCATCCAACCCCAGCGCAGCAGCCAGATGCCGCGACGCTTCATGCGATCGCGCTCGCTTCTCTCCTTCGCACGCAGCTTCGCCACGTGACGCGCTATATCCAACAATCGTTTAGTCTGAGCTGCCATTACTTATTTCTCGGTATTTTTTCAGAATTTAATAAAGAAATTAGCCAACTTGCACGAAATAACCTTAGGGGCTTCTTCTGCAACTCAAAAAACACAGCCAAACCGCCTTGCTCATCACCGGCGCGTGGATCCTTTCCACTGCCGTATTTGCCTTTATGCATGGCGAGCAATTGCTGCTGCTTTGCGAGAATTTTAATTCTACGTCGTGCATGAAAACGGCGCTGCTTTTAAAGCCCCGTCTGAATCGCCGCTTTGCCGATTTTGGCGGCACCACTCCGTTGATCTACATGGTGGATAGCCTAAACAACAAATCTAACGATGCCTCACTCGCGGGCATCGACCTCCTGCTCGCCTCCGGAGCGGATCTGGAATTTGCCGACGAAGAAGGCTGGACTCCACTCCTGGTCGCAGTGGCGAGCGGTAAGTTGCGGCTCGTGAAAGCGCTCGCCGAGCATGGCGCGCAGATCAACCGCAAAGCAAAGGCGTCGTCGTTCTTAGACGGAATGACGGCACTCATGGTGGCATCGCACCACGGACACCTAAAAGTGGCCGAGTACCTGATGCAACGAGGCGCTAAACTCGAGACGAAGAATGCCCGAGGCCTGAGCGCCACTACTGTGGCCGCAATGGAAGGGCACAAAGCTCTGGTGCAGTTCTTTCAAAAGCGGGGCGGTAAAATCGACCGGAAAGCAATGGATGGCTACGAAGTGGAAAGCGATCCCCAGCCCCAGCGCAAACCCGCCAGTCATCGCCGCGGTCTCCGCGGCGGTCGTCCAGAAGAATAGTCAGCGTCGCAAAGCTCGCGACCACTAATTAAGCGACCGGCACGGCTTCGTGCTTCTCGCGTTCCTCAGCCTGCTGCTTTTCCCACATCGCCGCGTACTTCCCGTGTTTGGCCAACAATTGCGAATGATTGCCTCGCTCAACAATCTGCCCCTCTTCGAGAACGAGAATCTCGTGGGATCGCACCACCGTCGACAACCGGTGCGCAATCATTAGAGTGGTGCGAGTACGCGCCACTTCTTCTAGCGATTTTTGAATTTGTTTTTCCGTATGGGAGTCTAGCGCGGAAGTCGCTTCGTCAAAAATCAGCACAGGCGGATTTTTCAGAATCGCGCGTGCAATCGCCACGCGCTGTTTCTCTCCACCGGATAATTTCAGACCCCGCTCGCCGACACGCGTTTCGTAACCTTCAGGCAAGCGCACGGCGAAATCATGAATCTTGGCGTGCTTGGCGGCTGTGTGGACTTCATCTGGACTGGCCGCGGGTCGGCCGTAGAGAATATTGTAAAAGATGGTGTCGTTAAATAGCACGGTGTCCTGGGGCACAATGCCCACTGCTTGGCGTACCGTCGATTGCAGCGCGTGGCTGATGTCTTGGCCGTCGATAAAAATCGCTCCCGCTTCCAAGTCGTAAAAGCGAAATAGCAGGCGCGCCAAAGTCGACTTCCCCGAACCGCTCGACCCCACGACAGCGACTGTCTTGCCTGCGGGAATCGTGAAGCTCACATTCTTTAGAATTGGCCGCTCTGGATGGTAGCGAAAGCTGACGTTTTTAAATTCTACGTCACCTCTTTCGATGAGTAGAGCCTTTGCACCCGGCTGATCTTTGATGTCGGGCTCCGTGCGAATGAGCTCGAACATTTTTTCCATGTCGACGAGCCCCTGCTTCATTTCACGATACACAAATCCCAAAAAGTTCAGCGGCAAATAAAGCTGCATCAGAAACGTATTGACCAGGACAAAGTCTCCAACGGTCATATTGCGCTCCATGACTCCCACCGCGGCGAGGTACATCACTGCCACCAA
>JALHPX010000382.1 GCA_022842225.1 bacterium | reverse complement strand
CGGACATGGATTCCGACGAGACAACGGGTGTCGAAGTGGCCGAGGGCGATACGCCTGCCGATGCCCCCACAGCCCCTCACACTTTATTGCCACGTCCCTCGGATTTAACAGCGCTGGATCTCGTGCCGATTCTAGAAGCTATTCTCTTTGCTGCCGACAGACCCGTCAGCATCGATCGCATGCGTCAAGTGATTGCGCCGAAGCCCGATGAAGATGCAGGCCCAGAGACTGAGTTTTTCACCGAAGCCTTGCAGACGATTCGCACTCGTTGCGAGACCCAGGATTTTGGTTTCGAGCTTCGTGAAGCCCACGGCGGATTTCACTTCGTCACTAAAATGCCTTTTGCGGAATATGTACGTCGCTATCAGGCGTCCAAGCCTTTCCGTTTGGGCCGAGCAGCTCTAGAAACGCTTGCGATCATTGCGTATCGCCAGCCAATTACGCGCGCTGAAATCGATCAAGTGCGCGGCATGGATAGCAGCCATTTGATGCGCACGCTGATTGAACGCGGCCTGGTGCGGATGGCCGGTAAAGCGGAAGTCCCGGGACGTCCGGTTCTTTACGGCACGACTCCGCGGTTTTTAGAAGTCATGGGATTAAACGGCATCAACGACTTGCCGCCGCTCAGCGAATTGAAGCAGTTAGAGGGCGATGTCGACGATCCTACTCGCCGAATGGAGCAGGGCATGGACCGTTTCATGATGCCGGATCCAGATGCACGGCCGCTCAAAGAGTTAGTAGACGGCGAGAATCCTGTTTTCGATCCGGGTCTATCGGAAATCGATTCGCTCATTCAATCTGCGGGCAAACCCCAGGAAGAAGTTTTCGAATCCAAACTGCACCAAGAAATCGCTATCGCAAACCAAGAGGCACTGGAAGCGTTTCAATCTTCCATGCCGCGGCGTAAAAAGCGCACGACAGTGACGTACGACGAATTGGTGGGCGGCGAATCTTCGGACTCAGCCCCCGCAGCCGCGGTCGAAGCCGCACCGGAAGCAGCGACAGAAGCCCCCATTGTGGAAGCTTCTCCAGATGCGTCCGCTGCAACACTCGATAGCGACGATACCACTCCAAGCGGAAACGCTTAAACTCTCACGGTTAGCAGTGTCGTTCGGACGATTTTAGTGTTTAATCGTCTGCTTATGACTTTTGCCGAGACCCTGCGCTACCAACTGATTGCCCGGTTTATTGTATTTGCCCAATGGCTTCGCTACCGCGTGCGAGTGCGGTTTGAAGGTTCGGCCCGCGCGGCGGTACTAGATAATTCCACCGGTACGCTCGTGATTTTTAATCACCCCACCTGGGGCGTGGAAGGCATGCGGGTGTTTGCCGAATTAGCATTGCTGCGAGTGAAACCGCTTTTAATTGTCGCCGAGGAACAACTCGAAAGCCCGGTGTTAGCACCGCTCGCCAAAAAATTTGAAACGGTTTCTATTCCCGACATGACCCGAGGCGCGGGAGATTTTTCCGCACTTGAATTGGCAACGCAGGGAGTGATTAAGGCGCTCAATGAAAAGCGCCTTGTTGTCATCGCAGGTTCTGGCCGCATCTACCGATCGCGTACTGAAACCTTGGGCGGCATGGTCTCCAAAGTTCTCACCAACAAACCAAACGCTCGGGTGGTTTCGGCCTATGCCGATGGTCTTTGGGGCAGTCGCTTGAGTTTTGCGGCCACTGGGCAGTACCCCAATGCCGGGAGTGTTTTGGGGCGCGGCGTTATTTCGATTATAGCCAATGGGGTCTTTTTTTCCCCACGCCATCCGTGGAGCCTCACTTTTACAGAGCAGACCCGCGAGCTCTCGTCGTTAAACGGCCCTCAGATTAACGAGTATTTCAAAGCGCTCTTCAACACGACTGAAAATGGTCCCGGCCATCCACGCATGGCGCGGCTCTATCCACTTTATTGGTGGCATCCTATTCAGCCACTGGCCGATCCGATTATCGCGCAAGTCGCTGGCGATATTCACTCGGTCCCCGAAAGCGTGCGCCTTGCACTCATCGATAAATTAGTGGAATTGACCGGTGATCAGAGTCTGAAAAGTTGGCCACTCGATTCCCCGGAAATTCTGGGCAAACACCTGCGTGATGATCTCGGCATGGACAGCATGAGTACCGGCGAATTAGTAGCCTGGATTCAGGAGTACACTCTAGGCCGTACCGGCACGGCGTTTGAGATCCAAAGCACGGACAATTTAATTTCGGTTCAAGACGCGATTCTTGCCGCCAATGGCGCCGCCAAAGTCGAGACGGGCACACCGATGAAGGGGCCCTCCCCGCGCTGGCTCGCGGATCCAAAAACTAAAGCCAGAATGAGTTACAAGTGGGATGGAGTTCCCTTCACTCTTCGGTGGCTCGAGCGCGCGATTGCTCGCCCTAAAGACGTAACAATTGCAGACCCGATGTTTAGTAGTCCATCGAATCGACGGCTGCTGCAGATCTTGATTGGGATTCTGCCAGCAATTCGCCAAATCCCTGGCGAGCGAGTGGGAGTGCTTTTGCCGTCGGGTGTCGTGGCGTTTGTGGCCACCCATGCGATTCGGTTGTCTGGCAAAGTTCCGGTATTTCTAAATCACACCACGGGCGCAAGTGCGGTGCAGAACGCCGTGCGCGTGACAGGGATCACGCATGTACTGACCCTCGGACTCGTTCTCTCCAAGATTGGATGGGGAGAAGCCGAGAAGAAAACTTTTGGCATTGAGTGGGTGGAGTTTGAAAAGATCGCGCGCGGTCTGACGAAGAAAGACAAAATCCGCGTGCTCTTTAAGAGCCTCTTTGGCGCACGTGCTTTACTGAAGACAAGTCTCAATAGGAACGCCGGAATTCTGGTCACCAGCGGCTCCGAGGGCATGCCCAAGTGTATTGGATTTACCGACGAGATGTTTGGAATTTTCGTCTCCGAAATGGTCAGCATTATTGAGCCCGACGCGGAAGACCGCGTGCTGCAAACCGGCCCGCCGTTTCACGTTTTGGGATATATCGCGGGAATTGTGATCCCGTCGCTTACCGACATGCGCATCGGCCTCTTGCCCA
>JALHPX010000381.1 GCA_022842225.1 bacterium | reverse complement strand
TTCATCCACGCCACTGTAAGTGGCTTGTCGACGAGCCAGCACCGAGTAGATGTAAGCGCCGTTTAATTTAGCCCACGGAAGACCCGTCGAAATATCCGGTCGGCGGTAACTGCACACCATGACGCGAATGCCTTTTTGTTGGCCTTCGTCGCCCATGTATTTTCCCCAGGCCCAAGCAATGATTGCGACTTTCATCGCAACGCCGTCGGGCAGCTTGAGTCCGCGGTGGCTATCGCCCAGATACGCGATCGGGCGCAGGTAGCATTCTTTCAAATCATTAGCGCGGACAGTTTTACGGCAAGCTTCGAGAAGATCGTCTACCGTGTGCGGGAAGGTGAGGCCGATTACTTTTACCGAGTCCACCAGGCGTTGGAGGTGATCTCTGCCTCGGAAGATATTGGTGCTGCCATCGCTTGCTTGGTAGGCTCGAATGCCTTCAAAGGCGCCTGTTCCGTAATGCAACGTATGCGACAAAATAGGTACAGTGGCCTTGGCATAATCCACCAGCTCACCGTCCATCCAAACCTTTTTGATATCTGTTGCGCTCATCGCATTGGTGTATGCGATTTTGAGGCGGTTTAAAACTCCGATTTACCTGACGCTTGCAGGTACCGTCGAATGCAGCCACGGAATTTTTCTGGATCGATTTGTAAGATGGCAAACTCGGTGCGCGACAGAATCTGTCTTGGCTTTGCGCACTTCACGATGGGTGTGATGGGGATGGAGTGGTGGTAGGCAAAGTCGTCCGGATTATTCGGCATGTCCAGGCCCCAAACAATCGGAGAAGTTTTTTCTACTACCACTGTCCGTGGAGTGAATGAGTCCTGAAGAAAATGGCGGAGCATTTGGTCAAACACACCGCTGGGTAACACAGAGTCTAAGTAGCTTGTGGGATGGCTGATGCGCGTACCTTTGCCGAGGAAGACAACGGGTAGAGCGCCGATGGTAAGAGTGGGTTGAGGTTGCAGGCCGACTTTCAAAATAGCGTCGTAAGCAGCACCGCGAATGGGAGAAGTTTTAAGTCCGGTGAGTGGGGCCGTTTGAACCGTGTATGTGGAGAATGAAGTGTTCGCATCATGGTAAGTTTCGGTTGCGTGATAAAGCAAGCAACCCAATACTCCCGCTGTGGCAAAAATATGAGTCAGTCGATTTCTAAAAATATCGACGACAGAATGAGTAGCTGCAGCCTGAGACTCGAGGTTGTATGCGAAGAGTGGGAGGGCTAAACAAAACAGCGAGGTCGCCTGTGGCGCACCCACCCAGGAAGTGCCGGCAACTAGTGCGGCGGAGGAGAGAGTGAAGAGCGCGACCACAGTATCGGGAGCGCTGCGAAATCGGGTGACCAGCATCCACGCAGTAGCAAACCCGCTTAGGCCAAATATCGTCGAGAAGATTAGGTACGTGTCAAACTCGTTGTATTTTCTTCCCCACCAGGCCGCAAAAAATAAGGACAGTGCCAAGACGACTGCGGGCTTTCTGGCTTTTGGGTAGAGCGGCAAAAGAAACAGCGCCCAGAACTCGGGTCGCTTCAAAACTGCAGGTACCAGTCGCAAAGTTGCAAATATCGAGGGATTTCCCATTTGCTCTTTTTGCAGCAGCATCCAGTGTGTCGCCGAAGTTAACGATGGCCATTCATTTCTCGCCGTTAATACGATCGCCCAACCAGCTAGGGTTGCCAGGTATGAACCGACGTAGCAGGCGAAGTCTCCTTTAAAGAAGCCAGGGCCCTCGTTCTTCACTCGAATTAAAAACCACAAGCCGATGGATCCGCAAACCGCTGCACCCATGGGAAGGTGCGCAATGCTAGCGATTCCTGCGGCCAGTCCCGCCAGGCAGAGGCCGGCCTCTTTGAACCTGCGGTGACGGAAGGCAAGTAATATGCAGGTGTGATGAACCAGGAACGCGTCGCGAACCCAGGTGTAGTAGGACCAACCCGGTGCCGCTAAATACTGGCAACCAAAGAGCAAGGCGGCGCTAAGCACAGCGATAACCGTCCAGCGGCCGCGGAATGCCACATGTGTCCAAAATACAACGAGCAAGAACTGCGAGAATGCATCCAAGAGCCGGACGACAATGACGCTCTCCATCCATAGCGGTTTGATAAAAAAGTAATTGAGCAAGTCGTAGTGTCGGAAAGCAGCCAGGTATTCGGTGGAAAAGAGAGAGGCATTCGGTACAAGCTGACGCATGCTGGTGGAGAGAAAAAATGCATCGTCGTAATTGTCGAACCCAAACTGAGTCTTCCAAAGTCTTAGGACGAGAAACGCAAAGAGAAAAAAGATGCCTACTTCCGCATAGCTGCGCTTGGGGTTCGTCGATGTTTTCATGTTTGGATAAATTATAGCTTAGTTAGGTGACTCCTTAGCGACGAGCCAGAGACGCAGCAGCGCGTCGTTCGGGCTGCGCTTGGAGTTCTAGCGCGTTTTAACTTCTTCTCGTATAATGGTGAGGAGTCTTCTCTTGTCCGCTTTACGCTTGTAAACGTTCCTCTTCGTGCCAATCAACATGAAACATCAGACCTTCTTTGTCGTGGCGTTGTGTCTTCTCGGGTCCATCGTGCATTCCGCGCATGCTAGCGGCGTCATTGAAGATCAGCTGGCGGAAATCGGAAGCATCCCCAACGAAGAAATTGTCGTCGTTCAGAGAAAATACACGCGAAAACTTTGGCGCAGTGAAGTTGCGCCTGTCGCCTTTGGTGGCGTGCCTTTTGGAACAGTACGAAGAACTTTATTTGGCGGCGCGAACTACACCCTTCACGTAAACGATTGGTTTGGCTGGGAAGTTGGAAATTTCCTTTATTCCAAAACCTTCTTTAGTAGCTTTACCGACGATATCAACGCCAACCAAGGTACGAGTCCTAAGCTCGACGTCGATACCAAAAAACTTTTATTCCTCTTTACATCCGGTATTCAGATCACGCCGTTCTACGGCAAGATGTCGACCTTCTCACGATGGATTGCGTATCTCGAACCCTACTTCTCTTTAGGTGCCGGGATCGCGAAGACGGAAGCGGATTCCTATTTTGCTTTTTACAGATCGGAAGAGC
>JALHPX010000380.1 GCA_022842225.1 bacterium | reverse complement strand
GTTTAACGAAGAAACCCTGTCGCGCGCGCTGGAACGCGCCGGGTTTCGGGTGCTCACTGCGGGACCGCTCAAAAATAGCTACCCACTCGATTACTGGTTACGCATGCTCCCACTGCCGGAAAAACCCAAGCATTGGGCGCGCAGTGCTGTGCGAACTGCGGGACTCTCGTCTTTTTCGCCCGTGATTTCGGCGGGCAATCTCATGGCGATCGCCACACCCGGATAAACATTCATTCTCCGGGGGGGGATACTTTTTCCTGCTCCGTCTTTTCGCCCCGGACGACTTGCACGAGTAGCCACGCCAATAGGATCAACGCACCCAGCGCTTTAAAGCCATGGTTGTAGAAGTAAGCGCGCGCTACTTTTGGCGTGAGATCCGAAACCGAGAGAGAAGTGAAGAAATAGGCCACCGTCATTATCGTCGCTAAAATCCACTGCGGGTAAGGAGAACGCCAGAACACATAAACCAACGCAATCGGAAGCGGCATGTAGATAATAAAACCCGTGCCCTGACTCAGCGGCGAGAACAGAACGCTAAACGCCGCACCCAATGCAAAAGCTAACATCGCCAGGGAGGCCATCGAGAGCCTGCGCACATAGGTTTGGTAAGCCACTACCCCTGCGAGCATCGCCGCCACGGCTAGATTGATTTTCTCTGCCGACGCATAGGCCACCGGCACTCCCAGCGCCTTACCGAAAAATCCATACACATGGTGAAAAATCGGCGCCATCCACGCTTCGGCCATGAACGTAGAAAGAGTGCTCTGCCACACTCCCATCTCCCGCCACAGGTAGGCCTTATCCTGAAATAAGAAGGGCAGTACCGTCAGCCCTACCAGCGTCAGCACGGTCGTCAGGAGGTAGCGCCAGCGATCGGGCTGTCGAAACAGCGCCACCAAGAGCAACGCCAAAATAGGAATACTTTGAAACTTCCAATTCGCGACAACACCCAACAAAATAAGCGCCGGAGTGAATTGCTCCCGCCAACAACATGCCAGTGCAAAAAAGAACATCGCCAGAATCAGCACTTCCAATTTATCGGCAAAAATCGCTCCGGTGAGTTCCGACGACAGCATCACCCACAGCAACTGCGCACAAACTCCCGCGTCCAGGCGACTACCAAACCTCTCGACATATGCCGCCCGCAAAGCATGGATCCCACCCGCTAGCGCCAGGAGCGAAACCAACATGTAGATCGAACGTCCCCACCACGGTGGCAGGTAAGCAAAGAGCGAGTAGAAAAAGGCAGCACAGGCGGGGGAGTAAAAATACTGAGGGGCCGCCTCGACAAAAGCGGTTCCATAAATCGGCGCGCCCTGCCAAAACGAAATCGCAGCGCCCGTGAAGGTGAAATAATGTAGTCCGGGTGAGCGCCCCAGGAGCAGCGCAAAACTCACTATGCCCACAAACGCGAGCCAGTAGAGACCAAAATTCTGCTGCCAATGAGGACGACTGAGCGAAGGAGTCTGCATTTAGGCTGCGACTTTAAATCGGGGAGTGCGCTTGAGTCACTCCCCGTCGCTTAAAATTAGTAGTTCACTTTTACTTTTGCAGTGAGGTAGGTGTCCGAGCCCGTCACCGTCATTTTTTCGTTATTGCCCTGCAACTTCACGCCCGTTTTGCTGCCCAAAGCCTCGGTCGCAACCGGGTCGATGGTGGCTAGGATATTGCGTAGCGTACTGCCCGCGCAAATCATCGGCATATCTCGTCACCACTTCGGTGCAAGCTGCATCCCAAGCTTTTTGCGCGGACTTAGTGAAAGTGGCTTCGATGTCTTTTCCATCTTGATAGTCATCCCAATTGCCGTCGGTAAATTCGACTTCAAAATCTTTCTCGTACTTTCTGTCTTTGCCCGCTTTATCGCGCCATTCGCGGACCACGCGCCAGTAGTACTTGCCTTTGCTCTCCACGAGCTGGGCCGAAGAAGTGCCGCTTTGCTCCACTCCCATCACCTTGTTATCCACATATTCTTTATTTTGGTCGAAAGCGGACAGTAGGCCTTCCGCACGTAATTCGTACCGAATGCGGGCATCGCGTTTGGCTTCAGAAAATTCGCCCGCTTTCTCCTTGGCGACATACTCTTGATTCATCTTGAGCCACTTGCCGGTAAGGCGAACAATCAGCTCGGTGGCAGTGTAACCGGTTACAGGAATAAACAATCCAAGAGAACAAACGACCGCAGTCAGAAGACGCATCCCAACCCCCCAAAGAAATTATTAACCCCAAAAGAAAATAAGTGCGCGATGCGCAAGCGACAAGACGGCGTGCGTTACAGCTCGTACAGAAGAATCGGTCTCGTCGGTAAGACTTGTCACCTGCGAAGCGCTAGTCTACAGGTTGGGACACTCTTTCACGGCCAAACAGTCCAATGAACGACGAGCATAAAAACCCGCAACAGCCTCACCGAATCTTGGTTTCCAAGCTTCGTCAGATTGGCGACGCCGTGCTTTGGACGAGCGCTCTGCAGGCCTTGCGAACCGCATTTCCCCTAGCACGAATTGAAGCCCTCACCCCTGGATATGGACCGCAACTCCTCGCACACCACCCAGCCATCGATAAAATCCACGTCGTAGACGAAGGGAGCTTGGGGCTATTGAAAATATTTTGGCAGCTCCGTCGCGAGAGGTACGACTATTTCCTGGGCTTTCACGCGAGCCATTCGCTTTGTCGCTCGGCCAACTTAATCCGCGCGCGCGACCGGATCCTCCATCACCATAGCCTGCCCTATTCTCCGGCGTTGAGTACGAGGGTGGTCCCCTTTGCCGGGCAATTGGAGCATGTCATTTTTCGCGACCATCGCATTTTGGAGGCCATGGGAATTTCGACGATTCCCACGCCGCCGAGGCTCTATGTAACGGAAGAGGAGAAGGCAAGGGCTCGCGCCGGTCTGGTTGAGCGCGGGGTAGAGAATTTGAAGGGGATGAAGATTCTGCTGGCGGGTGCCAGGGTCTCTACGCGCCGTTACCCCGAAGATCTTTGGAAGCAGTTTGCCACGGAACTCCGACAACGAGAGCCACAGTCTACGATCTTGGTCGTCGCCGATCCCAACCA
>JALHPX010000379.1 GCA_022842225.1 bacterium | reverse complement strand
CGGAGGATATCTTCGCCAAGGGCGGAAAAGTTGTAGACGGTATTTCCACCAAGTTTGCTCCGGGTGGCGATGTGGAAACACTGCTTAAGCGTCTGAATGCAATTGCAGAGAATCTGGCGAGCGTGACCTCGCAATTAAAAGCCGGCAAGACGGGCGAGAAGCTCTCCAGCTCCCTGACCCATTTGGAAGAGATTTTGCGCAAGGTAAAAGCCGGAGAGGGTTCTCTCGGTGCTTTGATCAATGATCCGACTGTTTACGAGGACATCAAAGCGATGACCGGCGGAGCAAAACGTAGCGCCGTCCTGCAATACTTCATGCGTCAGTTTATTCAAGACGGCGCCAAAAATTCTACTAAGGCCAAAGAGTAAGCCGCAGTTTTTACAGCGGCTTTACTGTTCCGCCATAATTAATCACACACATCGAGCCGTAGACCGGGTGCGTGCCGCAAGCGACGCCTGCTTGCTGATAACCTTCCATCATTAGGTTGGTGCGGTGACCGCGGTCAGGCACGTTGTCGTCGACAGCAAGTGCAATCACAACATCGCGTCCGGTTTCGCCGCCATAGGCACCGTAAGAGATATTCTCTCCGGCAGGGTTCACCTTCGCGTAGACCGACATCCGGTCAAAAGGATTGCGGCCATCGTCACTGTAGTGGCCCGTGGCTCCTGTGACGGCTTGCTCCTTTTGGTGATCGCGCGCCGACTTGTCGAGATTTTCATTACGAACCAAGGCACCGGCAGTGGGTGCATTTTTCAGAAAGTCGATCAACTCCGCAACGGCGGCGGCACCTTCCACTGTGCGAACAAGAGTCCTATCGTCGTTCGTCAGGATGTTGCCATTGAAACGGCTCTTCAACGTCTCGAGACGCTCTATCAAGCACTTGGGACGGGTCCGCATTTCGTTGGTGGCAGCCATCACCTCATACTCCATCCGCGCATACCCAGAAAGGTTGGAGGGAGCTGTGTCTGTGGGACAGCTAAGCTGCTGAACCGTAGAACTCGCGGGCTCATCCCCGCAACCCGTCAAAATAAAAGCAGAAAAAACAACAAGCCCGATATTTCGCAAATTCGAAAACTTCAATTCCATCTCCCGTAACCCCCCATGATGCGACTCTACATTTTCTCCCATGAAATGGAAGCGAAACGTTGAGCACGGTAAGGAGGGCCTGGTGAGCTGAAATTAGCAGCTAATCCGCAGGCCTTTGCGCTTTAATTTTTCAACCAGAGTGGTGCGATTGAGGTTGAGCAGTGTGGCCGCACGGTTCTTATTCCCGTCGGTCTTTTGGAGGGCTTGGAGAATGAGTTCGTTTTCGAAATCATTCAGCGCTTCGTTGAGATCGAGGCCCTCCTCAGGCAGAGCGACGTTCGCTACGAAACGATCCAGTTTGACGTTTTTGAAGTGGTGAATTGGAAGGTCTTTGGTCTCGATGATGCCTTCATCGCGCTTGAGGACGACCACGCGCTCCATCAGATTCTCGAGTTCGCGCACATTTCCGGGCCAATGGTATTGCACCAGGCACGACATGGCTTCTTCAGAAATCCCCTTAAACTCTCGATTGCAGGATTTAGAAAACTTCTCGATGAAGTGACGCGCCAAAAGCGGAATGTCGGATTTGCGGCTGCGCAGAGGCGGCACAAAAATCGGAATCACGTTGAGGCGATAATATAAATCTTCGCGAAACCGGCGCTCGGCGACAGCTTGCTCTAAATCTTGATTGGTCGCCGCGATAATACGCGCATCGAGACTCACGCTGTGCTGACCGCCGACCGGCTCAAACTCTCGGCTTTGGATCGCTCGCAGCAACTTCACCTGCAAATCAAAGGGCAGCTCGCTAATTTCATCGAGAAACAAACTACCGTTGCCGGCCAATTGAAAACGGCCAGTGCGGTTTTGAGTAGCTCCCGTAAAAGCGCCTTTGACGTGGCCAAAAAGCTCGCTCTCCAAAAGACTTGCTGGAATAGCGCCGCAGTTAACAGCAATCCAATTGCCTTTGCGTCGATTGCTTAATTGGTGAATCGCACGCGCCACTACTTCCTTACCCGTGCCGCTCTCACCGCTAATCAGAATCGTCGAGTCGGTATTTTTGATGCTATACAGCAGGCGAAAGATTTCGACGATACGCGGACTTCGGCCGATAAACCCGGGCACAGGATTTTCGAAATCTTCGGAGTGGTCAAAATCGCTCACCACGCGCGATAGCGTGTCCGACAGCACCTGCTGCAACATCGCCTCGCCCAATGGCACGGCCCAGTAGTGCGCGGCTCCCGCGCGCATGCAGTTCACAATCAAGCCTGGAGCCGTCGAGTCACCAAAGGCGATGATGGCGGTTTGTGGGCGGTGGTTTTTTAAAGTGTAAAAGGCTTCGGCACTGCGTTCGGAATCAACGCGCCAAAGACAAATTTGAAAATGCTGCTTGCGAAAGGTCTGCTCGGCTTCACCGGGGTCATTGCATAGCACGACCCATTGCCCTTCCGACTGTAAACGTTCCTTCAGCACATCTCCGTGACGCGCGTCGGGCTCAAATACGAGAACACGATTCATCGCAATTCCTCAAGCCGGAAAAGAAAGCGTTTGCGGGTTTTGAATGACTTTTAAATGACGATAATTTTTCGAGGGATCTACTTACTCAACACAGAGTGGTTATATATATAGTAAAAAGTTCAACAGTTCTTGTCAATTGATTGGCGGTGTCACCGTCAATGGTTTTTCGACGATAAAATCACCAAAATTAATCTGTATTTACGGGCGCAGGAGAAACGTTTTTTACAAATTTCGCAAAGATTTCCGTCAGATTTTTTTTAAGAACGTTTCCTAGTGCGATTTCTTGGTCTTTCCATGCTTCTAAAACCAAACTTTCCGTCAATTTTCCGTCATAGGTGGAAGCAAGCGGGTAATAACTTAGGTGCCAACGCTCGGGACTTACCCCTCCGCGATCGCGATCGTAAGGACGATAGAATCCGTCGCGCGTCATCTCTTGATCCAGCCAGTCATGAAAAGGCGCAAACATTCCACCACCTTCCACTTCTTCGGGAATGAGTTGCACCTTGTAATCCTTGGGCAACGCTTTCAGATCAATGAGATT
>JALHPX010000378.1 GCA_022842225.1 bacterium | reverse complement strand
CTACTCGATTTCACCGTTTTTAAGCTTACCAATAGCCGCTGGGACGGCTTTTTCGACTCGCATCGGGTGCGGCCGGTGAGCAGAGCCAATTGCGGAGGTGGCGGCTAGGCGTAAGGCCGGCTTTCCCCCGTTTTCAAAGGCTGCTTCAAGCGTGTCAAAGTGAAGCGCCGCGTCCAGAACGGCTTGGGCGTGGCAGGCTAATTTCCGGGCTTCCTCATCAATAATCTGGGGGCTACCCACGATGCGCAGCGTTCCTTCCATCCCCATATTCTGGAGGGCTCGGGCAATGGCGCCCACATTTCCTCCGTGTTCCGGGTGCACCAGAACAATGTGGAAGTTTGGGCGCAGTTTTTCCCAGGGGCTGTGGAAAACTTTGTATGGGTTTTTTTGTTTACCGGTACTCATTCTTGGGCGGAGACGCAGCGCATTTCCGCAGGGAAATGGATACCTTATCCACAGGAATAAACCAAGCCCAGCTCTTAACGGGCAGAAGGGTGCCTTGAACTTACCCACAAGGTTATCCACAGGCTGTGGATAACTTCTTCAGCGGACTAGTTTTAATGGGCGCTCGCGATGAAACAAACTCGGAAAGCGAACCGAAAAATGAATAGCTATTTTTATTTAGCGACCCCTACCCTTGTCAAGCGGGTCCGAAGAAATCAAGCTGGTTCTGGGTTATGCCGAGTGCTTTTGATCGCGTCTTTGTACCGCGCTGCGACTGACCTTCCAAAACTGCCTGGATTTGCTTGGCTCGTTCCACCACTTTTTCGGGCACCCCGGCCAGTTTTGCCACGTCGATCCCATAACTGCGATGACACGTTCCTTTGGAAAGTCGGTACAAGAACACAACCGAGTCTTCCCACTTTTGAACTTGCAGGTGGTAGTTTGCCACTCCGGGCATTTGGTTTTCCAAAGAAGTAATTTCGTGGAAGTGGGTGGCGAAGAAAGTTTTCGCGCCAATTTCCTGATGCGTGTACTCCAGCAGCGACCACGCGAGCGCCAAGCCATCGTACGTGCTAGTGCCTCTGCCGATTTCGTCGATCAAAATCAGCGAGCGAGGAGTGGCTTTTTCGAGGATTCGTGAAATCTCCGCCATCTCCACCATAAATGTCGATCGACCCTGCGCCAGATCATCACTGCTGCCGATACGAGTGAAAACAGAATCGAGAATCGGCAGGTAAGCCGCTTTAGCCGGCACGAAGCAGCCGCATTGGGCCAAAATGCAGGTGAGGGCGGCTTGGCGCATCACCGTCGATTTACCGCCCATGTTGGGGCCAGTTAAAATCCAAGTCCAACCCGCGGTCTCAGAAAATTCCAAATCGTTGGCGACAAATTTTCCGGCCGGTAGGAATGCTTCCACCGTCGGATGTCGGCCTTCTTCAATCCGCAGATGGTTTTCCGCGTGAAAAGCGGGCTTGCAGTAACTTTGTTTGCGCGAAAGCGTGGCGAAGCTGCAAAGTAAATCCAGTTCGGCAAGCAGACGCGCGTTTTGAAGCAGCGGCTCGGCCTGTAGCGCAACTTTCGCACGCAACTCGAGGAAGAGTTCCGCTTCGAGTGTTTTTAAACGCTGCTCGGCGGTTACAGCGCGTTCCTCGAATTCCTTTAACGCGGTGGTTATATAGCGCTCGCCATTGGCAATTGTTTGCTTGCGGATGTACTCCGAAGGAACTTTGGAGAGCTGTCCTTTGCTAATCTCAATTGTGTATCCAAAAACGCGGCTGTATTTGATTTTTAGCGACGAAATGCCAGTGCGCTCGCGTTCAGAAGTTTCCATCGCGGCGATTTGCGCTTTGGCGTTGCCGGAAAGTTCTCGCAGTGAAGAAATTTCAGGGTGGTAGGCTGGCTGAAAAATGCCGCCGTCTCTGAGCGTTGCGGGTGCCGGCTCCGCCAGGGCTCGCACCAATTCGTCGGTAAGCAGCTCCAAGGGATTGAGAGCTTGTCCAATGGCTTGCAGGCCGTCGGAATGGCAACCCTGCAATCGAACCGTGAGATCAGGCAAAACTTTCTGCACACAGGAGATAGCGAGCAAATCCCGCGGCATCGCCAGTCCGAGCCCTACTTTCGAAACGAGGCGTTCGAGATCGCGGAGTGTTCCCAACCGCTGCCGCAATTCTTCGAGTAATTGCGGTGACTCGAATAAATCTTCGACCGCGTCTAGGCGCTGTTGGATGCGAGCGGCATCGGTGCTGGGGTTGAGTAAAGTTTGCTTTAAATGCCGACGACCCATTGCTGTTTTTGTTTCGTCGATTACTTCAAACAGGCTGTGGCCCGTCGCCTGATCGCGTGAGATGGGAACGATATCGAGCGATCGCACCGTGGTGCCGTCGAGCAAAAGCGTGTTGGGCAATTGCAGCGGCAAGGGGTTCTCAAAGATCGCGGCTGACTCGAGCTTTTGAGTTTCCTTGAGATAGAGTTTGATGGCGCCGAGCGATGGCTTATCACCGGTAAAATAATCGGGGCGCAAAGTGATAGCGACGGTAGGGAAGTGCGATTTTGCTGCCATCAAAATCGAGGCTTGAGAAATTTCTTCCTGAATCAACCACTCCGAAGGCCGGTTGGCCGTGAGCCACTCTAGCAGCGAGCGTTCATCGGGCAGATTCCCCGCTCGCAGTTCGCTATCCATTTGATCGAGGCTGGCGACGCTAAAGCCAACCGCCTGCTTGCAGATCGCGATCAAAAGTGGGCGCTGATCTTCGGAAACTAAATCCGGATCGCCCACCAGCGACGGAGTTACCACGCGCGTTACTTCTCGTCGGACAATGCCTTTGGCCGTAGCGGGATCTTCCACTTGTTCGCAGAGAGCGACCTTGAGGCCGGCTTCCAATAATTTCTGCAAATAGGACTGAGCGGCGTGGTGCGGGATGCCACACATGGGAATTGGATTTTCTGCATTGCGATCGCGGCAAGTCAGTTGCACTTCGAGAACGGGCGCCGCTTTCAAGGCGTCTTCAAAGAACATCTCGTAGAAATCGCCCATGCGATAAAACAAAATGGCGTCCGGATGCTGGGCCTTAATGCCCAGGTATTGCGCGAGCATCGGCGTTAGATTGGCTGGTTGCGTATCCCCCATAGAACGTTGATGGGTACCAAACGGCC
>JALHPX010000377.1 GCA_022842225.1 bacterium | reverse complement strand
GCATTCCCTTGCCACCATCCTACTTTTGCTCCCGGGCATTCTATTCCCGGCGTACGCAGGGTTGGAGATTCGCCCCGTAGGCGAAATGGAAGAATTGGCCTGCCGCAACCACCTGATTCAAACCGCCTATATTGCCATTCAATCCCGGCATGAGAACTTGGTAGACCACGCAGTCATCAGCTATCCCGGCGCCTTTCGACAGGCCTTAGTCGAAGTAGATTCTGAACCAATGCATTCGGCGGCCGCAGCGAGCTTCTTAAACAAAGTGGCCAAGGCGTCGCAGGGGCCAGCGACTCTCTTAGAAACCATGCGGACCTATAATTACCTCAAGCAAGAACGCCAGCTCGCCTTCTGCACGATGCCCCGATTAAATAACGACGGTTCGCCTATGGGGAATCCGCGGTTTTGGACGTCGTACTTAGCGCCGAATAAAATTGAAGTGCACGGCGAGCCACTAGAATCCGAAGACCTCGTGGAAGCTCGTCGACAAACGGAAGAAGCAGCGAGTTTTGTCTTAGCTGAGAATGGTCCGCGCTTTGTGATCTACAACACCGGACTCAGTGCGCAAGTTACTAAGGCCAGCGGAATGGAAATGATCCTCATCGTTTCGGACACCGTGCACGCCTTGCGCAATATTCACGACACCGAAATCGTGACGCAATGGGCTTACAAAAACGTCGCCCGCATGTTGCAAGGGCGCAATGCCGATTCATTGTACGAGCAATTTGGGAAGATGCCGACTCCTGGAGTGCCGTCGATCGAGTATGGCTTTCTGCTCGCCTTCATTACTGCGCGCGGCTGGGATGCGAATATGAATGCAGTGAGCTACCTGACGCCTGGAAACGCGCTCCCAATCAGCTTCTTGGAGAAGAACAACCAGACTATTATTTGGAATGGGATTGCGAACGCCAGCCGACAGGCCGAAGCATTTTTATCCACGCACGAAATCACTCCTGAGAATTTAATGGAACGTACCAATGCCTGGTTGAACCAGATGCGCGTGGCCATCGGCGAGTAAAAGCCCCTTTACAATCACAATTACTCCACACCGGCTTAACACCCAGCTGGTTAAATGAAGGCTGTTCATCAAAAGACCCGCACCGTGTTTATCGCACAATGGCCCCTCTGGGGTGTTTCCGAGCTAAAAAACTCTAAACACACGGAAGGAGGCTAGCGATGAATCGCCAAGCCAGCTCTCTGCGAGCTTATATAGCGGTGTTCTCTCTTCTACTTCTCTCGGCCTGCGGCCGCGAATCCGAACAAGTACCCGAAGAATGGAATGATCTCACATCGATGTATGGACTTCCTTCTGTCGTTGCGACGACTGAAGCACAAAACGAAGTGCAATCCGTTCTCGAAGAAGTAAATAATCATATTTTCAGCGCGGCCGTTCAAGCCACGTCGTCCAATAGCATCGTTGGCACCTACCAAATCAACGGCGCAACGCAAACTGCTTCGGCTACTGCTTGCAAACCTAGCTTGACTCTCGTCGCTATCGGCGTCGGTTTGAAGTTTAGCGGCGCAAACGGTTGCTTCCTGGATGGCACCATCTCTGTAAATCTTTTCCCCTTAAGCGTGAAAGTAGATCTCAAAGTTGTGGGATTGAAATTCGTTCAAGGCATCACGCTCAAAGGCGACATGGCTCTGAAAGCCGGAGCGACTTCGTCACTTGAGCTCTTGATCCAAAACGGCAAAGTGGATTTGAAACTAGGTTCAATGTTCCCCAATGGCTTCGTGCTGAGCGGACGTTCGAAGTTTAGTTTCGGCAACGGTTCTAGCGGAATCACTTCTCGCACGAACGCGTTCGAAGCGAATACCAAAGCTGGTATCGCTATCGTCGCGGAGTTCAATAAGAACGGCAAAAAAGTGGATTCTTGTTTCTTAGCCGGGGGCGATCCAGTCAATCCCGAAGCCGGCGTATTAGCTGCTTGCTTCGCGTTAATTAAGTAAGGGTCTGTAGTTGTTTTAACCTTTTGGAGGACTACGAAAATGAGAATAGCACTCTGCCTCTTGTTTTTGCTGACTCCACCCGCTGTCGCAAAGGAGAAATTCCGCGGGCGAGTTAAATCCATCACAGGAAAACAAAGACAGATTGCGTACGTTCAACATTCTTCTCGTATGCGGTCCCTGGCCACTGTATCGCCAGGGACCTCGTGTGGGGAACGCGAATCAAATTTCGATCTAGGCTTCGTAGCTGGAATGAATATGGGCTACGGGGAAGTGAATCCTTCTAAATCAGGCGCCACTCGCAACGCGATGGCCGCCTCTTTTATTTTCAATGTGCCTATCGGAAATGGCTTTAGTGTGGCTCCCGAAATTGGTTACACCCAACGCGGAGTGCAAACCGAGCTCTATGCCTTTGCAGCGACAAGCATCGCCGGCGTGGTGCAATTAGACACTCTCGATTTCCCGCTGTTGTTTCGCTACACCTTCGATATCGGCGGCGCGAAAATGTTTACGATGGCTGGGCCCTATGCCTCGATTCTTTTAAATCGCAGTATTCAGGTCGCAGGGCTCGTAGAAATGGATCTGGGCAATCGCTTTAAGAATTTCGACGGTGGAATGATGTTAGGTGGTGGGGTCGATGTGCCGTTTAATCGCCGCACTTCGTTCTTAGGAATGCTTCGCTACACCTACGGCATGGTGAATATCGACGGCTCTGGAAATGAGTTTTATACCCGCGGCATTCAGACTTTGTTTGGGGTCCAGATGCGGTTCTAATCGTCTGGCTCGTAAGCACTTCGTCCGTTGCCTCGGTAAGCTATCGATTTTCTTACGCCCTTAGGCCGGCCAACTCCTAAACAGCAAAAGTTTGCGCAATACGACGATAAATCCCTCTGGTATCGACAGCTTAGCTCTTCCTTCTGATTGGTTTGTAGACAGCTGGTAATCGGCCCTTGAGGCTAAATAGCCTCGGCGCCGTCCTTGCACCTCTTAGAGACCGAATCCACCTCTAGATCTGTCAACATCCAGGCAAAACTTTGGAGAACGTACCTTGCGATCGTTTTTGCCCATTTTGATTTTATTGCTCGCCATGGGTTGCGCCCAGGTTTCGGAAAACGATCCCACGGACACTAATGGCGATAACCGTTCGATCGTCGATACCGATCCGCAAA
>JALHPX010000376.1 GCA_022842225.1 bacterium | reverse complement strand
GAGCTTTGATTCGGAAGACGAAGCAGGCTTGGGGGCCGCGGCCTTTATGGTGCATTCCCGATGGAATGAGGAGAAGGCACGCGGTATCCAGGCCGGCAAACATTTCTTCTTTGCTGAGCAAACCGACTGCGAGAGTGACAAAACTAAGTACAGTTGCTCGATGGAGTTCGAGCTGCCCGAAACGATTTTTGGCGAACCGGTTTTGGAAATCGATGTTTGGGATGGTGTTGGCAATCAGGCCGTTTACAGTTCGGTCGATGGCGATTTTAAGTTTGAGTGGAAGAGCCGGCCAGTTGTGGCTGCGGACCTAGTCGTTCCAGAGTTGGTCGACGCAGAGGTGCTAGAACAAAAAGGCCGCACCGTGCGCTTGATTCTCAAAAACACGGGTGCTCCGATCGCCCAGGCGCTGCCGGGAATTACTCAATTTGCTGCCGACGGTGCGCAGTCGAGCATGCAGAGCTATGGCGATCATGCGGTGCTTAAAAATCAAAAGGCGGAGAGTGTGGAAGCGCAGTTCGAGCTTCCGGAGATGACTCCCGACTTGGAGCAGGGGCACACCTTTGGCATCGGCTTCTTCCTCTACTCAGCAAATGGCGAGTCGGATTCCTATCGCTTGCCGGATTCGGCGATGAAGAAAATTGATCTCAAAGCCATCCCTCCGCGGCCCGTCGGCGCGGATGGGGTTCCCGAGATTGAGTCGGTGACTTTCAAATTGAGATAGAGCCCAGCTTTAGGCTTGGAAAGCCGCTTGGGGCGATATTGTGGGCAAATCGGTGGTGCGCCATGGGTCCGAGGACGATCTGAAATCCCCTCCCTCGGGAAATTCTGGCGCGCGCATCGCCTGTGGCGTGATCGAAGCAGCAAAATAGCTTCTTCAAAAAAATACTTCCCTCGAGCGGGCCTTTACAACCGAGCACGGCCTATGCGACTTTGAATCGCCATTGGAGGGATAGTCTAATTGGTAAGGCACCGCACTCGAAATGCGGCGCGGGAAACCGCTTGCGAGTTCAAGTCTCGCTCCCTCCGCCATTTAATCTCCCCGCTTTAACCACCCGAATCTAAAGAAAAAACCCCGCAAAGATATCTACCGCCGCGATGCATTGAGGGTTGAGTTCAGATTTTTCCGAATAGGTATAAGGCATCCTAACCTAGAATAGTTAAGACGCCTTTAAATGCGGAGCCCTGCTTGAGCATCTTACGACGAGTCAAAAACCGCGTGCATGGTTGGGCCTTCGAGCTTAACCTGATTCGTCGTGTGCATAACATCTCGCGCTACTGGGCGTCGGGAGAAATCCGCAAACAGAGTTTCTTTGATGGAACAGTGCGGGCGCTCGTTCTGTCTCCGCATCCCGATGATGAATCCATCGGCTGCGGCGGCACGATTGGTTTGATGAAAGCCGCAGGCGCTACAGTGGACGTGCTCTTCATGACCAGTGGAGAAGCCGGACATCCGGAGCCTCCCAAAGCGGAACTCGCAAAAGCATTTTTAGAGCAGCGTAAAAAAGAAGCCGCCAGCGCGTGCGGCGTTCTCGGAGTCGACAACATCTTCTTTCTCGAGGGGCGCGATGGGGAATTAAATCTCCAGGCCTCCTTGGCAATGCCGCTGGCACGTCAGATCGACTTGGGGAAGTACGACGTTATTTTTTGTCCGTGGCCCTACGATTCGCATTCGGATCACGAGGCCACCTATCGTCTGTTCCGCGCGGCAATGCTCAAGTGTGTGGAATCGATTAAGCAAGTCTGGCTTTACGAAGTTTGGAATCCGCTCCACGCCAATCGCATCGTCAATATAGATGAGACGATAGAAAAAAAATGCGAGGCCTTGAGCAACTACCATTCGCAGGTGGCCCAGAACGACTTGCCAGCCAAAGTAAGAGGACTAGCTCAGTACCGCAGCATCCATCTTCCCAATGCAAATCATGCCGAGGCCTTTATGGTCCTAGACGGTGACGACTTGGCATTGCTTCCTTAGTGAGACGTTAATAACCCGATGAAAGCAACGCCCGAAACCATCTCCAAGCAGGTCAGCTTGGACAGCCATTTGTTTTTTGGCTTCTTGTTTGGTGCAGCTCTGGCGATCTTGATTCGGACGAGCGATCACCGCGAGGAGCTTACTCAGATTGCTCTCAATGGCGTGTATCCGCTTGGTTTTGTTTTCTTACAGCTGGTTTTCCTCGTTCTGGCGCCTTTCATTTTCTTCTCCGTGAGTGTGGCTATCGGCAATATTCGGAACCATTCCAACGGCGTAAAGCTGACGACTCAGCTGACCTTTTTCTACTTAGTTACGACGCTCATTGCGATTGTCATCGGCCAATCGCTTGTAGTGTATTTCCAACCCGGGCTGGATTTTCCCGAGGCAACGCTCGTGAAATCTACCGGGTCGCTTGAATTCCTCTCACTTTCGAATGTGCTGCGAACCCCCATTGGGTTTTCCGCATTAGCAACGATCTCGAGTGGCAAACTGACATTGGTCTATCTGTCGTCGGTATTGATGGGAATTATCGTCGCGATTGCGCCGGCAAAACAGTCGGCCTACATCTTGTACCTGCTGCGCACGGGCAGGGACGTTTGTGCTTACCCGTTTGAGAAACTCATGCTCTTCGCGCCGGCAGCGATTGCCGCGCTAACGTTAGGCGCTGTATGCCGGTTTGAAGCTTCTTGGGCCGGCGCCTTGATGGGATATCTTGGTGTGATGGTAGCAGGACTCTTCTTGCAGATGTTTGTCGTCTACCCGCTTATCCTCGTTTACTGGTTGAAGTATCCAGCGAGGGAGTTCTTCATCCGCGCGCGTTCTGCGATTTTCACAGCAGCTGTGTTTTCAACCTCGGGAAGTGCTGTTGTGCCGGTGACCATCCGCACGCTCAAAGATCGCTTTGGAGTTCCCGAAAGTATTTCTTCCATCGCGGCTACCTTGGGCGCGAATTTCAATCTCAATGGCACTGCACTGTTTGAAGCCGTGGTTGTGATTTTCTTGGCGCAGGTTTTTGAGATTGATTTTACTTTGTTCGATCACTTGGTGTTGATGGGGTTTGTCTTGGTCACTTGCGTCGGGATGCCTGGAGTGCCGGGAAGCGCTATTCCCGTTTTAGCAGCCTGCCTCTCCACGATAGGAATCCCGCCCGAGGGC
>JALHPX010000375.1 GCA_022842225.1 bacterium | reverse complement strand
TGCTTCCTACTTTATTTTTATTTGGTGGTCAGTGGTGGGCGCCGCAGGGCTCGCCCTCCGGTCGGCCCGTAGGGCCGCCTACGGGCTGGCCTCGCCGCGGCGAAGCGCTTTGCTCAATTTCTGGTTTGAGTTGCGGCTACGGCTTTCGAGCCCTGGGGACGCAGACGCATGCGTCTGCTCTTAGTCGTTTCGATCCTTCCTGCTTCCTACTTTATTTTTATTTGGTGGTCAGTGGTGGGCGCCGCAGGGCTCGAACCTGCGACCTCTGCCGTGTGAAGGCAGCGCTCTAACCAACTGAGCTAGGCGCCCTTTGAACGGAAGATGGAAATAGCATCGCCTGCTAGAAGTGGCAATTAAATCGCCGTGATGGTCGGGATGCACTCTTTCAATTGGGGGATGGCCGAGATCAAGGCGGCTTGGTCCTTCAAGATGAAGTTGTCGTCGGAAGAAGAGATGAGCACGTTCATCTTGTGTAATTCCGCTAGGCACGTTTCGATTTCGAAAGGGCTCATCGCCATGTAGTAGCGAACAGTGTCTATCGGCAGATGGACCTTCGTTCCTTCCGGAGTTTTCTGGCCTTCGAAGTGGCTGAAGTGGATGATCATGTAAACCAGGCGATCGATATTGTCCGCCGGGCGCAGCACCTTAATCAAATGATCAATACGATCCAGACGGTCGACCGACACTTTGCAAACTCGGTGCATGATTTCCAGAGCGGTCTGAGGAGAGGTCTTCTCTAGTTTCTCAAAATCAGCAGCGGAGAACTCCATCGCTACGACGTCGGTCTTAGCGCGCGCGCCAAAAAACCGTTTGTGAGGCTTTACTCCCAAAATCGCTTTCTCGCCCAACACATGACCCGGCTCCAGAGAACTAATGTGGAGCTCCGCTTCATCACGGATGGCCGTGAGTTGCACGACGCCTGCGACAATCACAAACAGCGTATTGCCGTTATCGCCCTGACTAAACAGGACTTCGCCCTTTTTATACTTGCGCTGAAACTGTTTTAGCTCGGGGCGGTCAAATGAGGATTGAAGCGGCAAAACTTTGGCCGTGCTCATGGATTGCAGTGCTCCTAGTGATTGGCGACAGGGAGAATAACCCTGTCTTCCTATCTTACTGGAAATTCCACAGACTCTTTGACACGCGATATCAACTCTTTTTGAAACACCTTCTTAACCCGATCCGCTCGTACTCCGACGTAGATATTCTTAGAAACAGGTGGCCAATGCGGGACTCGCAGCTCCTTTAACTCCGCTTTTTCCACCCAGGTGCGACAAACCACACGAGGTGCAAAAACCAGCTGCATTCCCGATCGCCTGACTACCTCCACGGCACTGGAAATAGCGCTGGTCTCATCCCCCGCAATGCGCGCTTCCCAAGGCAGCGGACAATGATCGCTGCCGCGTTCAAAACTTTCGCCGGTCCAGTAATTAGGAACAACAAATGGGTACTCCGTGATCTGCGCTTCGGTGACCGTCCCAGAAAGCGGGTGTCGACTGGAAGCAAACAAACCCCACTCCAATTTTCCACAGCGCCGAATATCCCAGGCAGCGCTGAGTGCAGGCGATCCCACTGTCACCACAATTTCGCATGCGGAGGCCATCGCGGCGGCGGCGATTTGGTCCGGAGCCATATCCAAGATGCGAAAGCGAAAGTGGGGGTAAGACTGCCGCAGTGACTCCGCTAGCGGTGCAATTATCTCGGTGCAGATAAAGCGGGGGGCCGCAAGACTGAGCAAAGTTTGCGGCGCTGCTTTTACATCAACGGTTTTCGAGGATAACCCCCGAGCGGAACGCAAGATCTCGTCGGCAACGCGAGCAATGCGCATGCCTTCGGGAGTAAATACAATTCCCTTTGAGGAGCGCAAAACTAAAGACGTGCCAAGCTTACGCTCAATGCGACGAAGCGCCTTGGAAAGATAGCTTGCCTGCAGCTTGCGGGTGCGCCCGAGACTGCGCAATGACGATTGTCGCGCCAAGTCCTGCACCAAAGCCAATTCTTGAAGTGTAATATTCTCGAAAACCCCATCCATGCCCTGCTTCTATCGCGTTTCCAATTTGGAAACAAACAGCGCTGATCTGTCCACTTATGCGACCCAGCTTAAATCTCTATCTTTGGATCAGGAGATCAAAATGAAAAACAGCAAGCTTGGGTTCTTAGCGGTAACTTTCTTCGGTCTAGCCACTCAGAGTTTCGGTGCCATGCACACAGTGCACATCGTCTCGGGCAAATTCGATCCAGCCGATTTGGAAATCACGTCCGGCGATACTGTGGAGTTTATCAACGACACGCGGGGGGTGCATACAGTCACAGCGGATCCCACCTTGGCAAAAGATCCGGCCAACGTCGTTTTACCGACGGGAGCTGCGCCTTTTAACTCTGGTTCGATTCAACCGGGAAAAGTCTTCACGCACGTTTTTGATGTCGAGGGCGACTACCGGTACATCTGCTTGCCGCACGAGCGGATGGGAATGATCGCAAGAATTCGCGTGGTGCCGTAGCAAGTCGGGAGTTACCTCACCCGAGAACCCGGTCGCCCCATGCGGCCGGGTTTTGTTTTTGATTGGATGTGTTCTACAATTTTTTTATTTCCAACAACTGAGGACATTATGGCTTTCCTAAACAACGTGAACGGCAAGAAGCTCGCAATTCTACTTATTTCGTTAGTCGTTTATTTTTTCGCAACCGACTTCCTTGTTCACGGTGTCTTGATGAAATCGGCATACCAAGCCACCGCACCGTTATGGCGCACAGAAGCGGAAATCCAAACTCACATGGGCAGCATGATGCTCGGCCAGTTCTTAGTCGCGATCTTTACGGGACTAATCTTCATCCACGGCTACAACGGTGGCGGAATAGTCGAAGGCGTCCGGTTCGGCATCTTGATGGCGGGATTCGCAATTGCCCCGATGTTCATCAATTATGCTGTCAGTCCTATTCCTGAGAACATTCATTGGGCCTGGGTAGGCTGTGGTGTTGGGCAGTTTGTGGGAGCAGGCATTGTTTCATCCCTGGTTTATCGACGATAAATATTTTTCTGCAAAAAGCTGTTAACTATCCACGGTTTGGAAGGTAGTGTTTCCCTCTTAAATGGGGGAAGTATCTAAATTCCGGCTTGGGAACCGCGGCGTGGGACT
>JALHPX010000374.1 GCA_022842225.1 bacterium | reverse complement strand
CGCTCTTCCGATCTGCAGCCAGGACGGCCCAGGAACAGGATCCCCTTCCGCATCAAAACAATGAAACCAATTCTGCTCCGTCATGAGCGACACAAACTCTTCGTCACTCTGCACAGCAGACCAATCTCTCACCACGTAGCCGCGAGTCTTGATCGTGCCCGATTTCAAAAGCGCCAACGCAAGATGGTGTCGGTCTAAGAGATAAATGATTCCGCCGGGCGCTTTTACGATCGGAATGGGCCTTTCTCGGATGTAGGCCTCTCGCTCTAAATCAGATTCAAAGCGCTCGATTTTTTTTTGTTTCTTCTCCACTTGGCGCAAGCCGATGCCACCCTGAGTGGGTCTAGCGGTTTGGAGATCGATTTCCATTTCAGGCAGTAGTAACAGATCACAGCGTTGAAACGACGCGTACGAGCTGGCAGCTATAAAGCAAAATAGGAGGAAAAGGGACCGGCGCATGTACACCGTAGATACCCCGCCTTCCGCCCACACATTATTAGGCTCAGTTTAGGACTTGGTTAGGATTCTTATTCAGGATTCGCCGAAGAATCGACGAGAGCGATGTCTTCATCGGCTAAAGGCATGTTCTCAACGTCCGTTTGCTCAAGCCTCAGCGCTTCGGTCTGGGCGGTAAACTCAAGCTGGTCTTGTTTTATTGGGCTACTTGCCTGCATAGGAGTCGGCTCGCTCGTCGGTAATGAAAAGGTCGGAGGAACAGTCTCCTGCCCCTCCGTAGGACTCTTAATCGAACTAAGAGCCCTGTCTGAGTCAAAAGTTGCACCCAGAGCAATACTCTCCGAGGCATCCGGGTTTTCTGCAGCGGGATCGCTTGAGGGCTGCCATAACAAGGCAACCACAGCGCCCACCACACACAAAATCGCAAGAGAAGCATGCTTCATGGTTTTGCCCTAAACTACGCCAAAGGGATTGTAGACCAAACCAGGGAAAACCCGCTTCTTCGGATCGGAATGCGTGAGACTTGCCGTCGAAACGCCCATCTTCTCGACCAACACCTCCGCCAAGACTTGGCGGTAGTCAAAAACAACTGGCAGCACGTTTTGTTGAATCGAAGCATTTGTTGAATCCAGCACCTTGGCGGGCCGGCGCAATTTTGAGGCACTGCCTACATTCGCTCCCAGGACCATTGCGATGCCACCACGACCATGATCCGATCCGGCGGTTGCGTTCTCTTTCACCGTGCGACCAAACTCACTGTGCACGACAATCGAAGTGCGGCCGAGCAGACCGTTTATGTTTAGGTCGAAGATAAAGGCCTCTAAGGCAAAGCTCAGTTTCTTAAGCCGGTCGGCATACTTGCCGGTCATCGGACCCTGTTGAAAATGGTCATCCCAGCCTGTGACGTTGATCGTGATGACGCGCAGGAGAGGATCGGTTTTCATCAATTTGACCGCATTGGGAAACGCAGTGAGTCCCGCGTAATGCCGATCGCTACCCGTAATCGAACCGCCACTCGGCGAGACGATTGCATCGCTCGATCCTGCAGCAACTAAAGTCGGCAGAGCCTTCTTCACCTGAAAGCCGCTCGACGCAAGGTTGTAGTCGACAGCGTTTACCTTCTCCGTACTGTAGTAACCGGCCAGGGTACGCTCTTCCGTGCTCAATCCTGGCGAGTGATTGTTTAATCCGTACATTGATTGGGAGCCAAGCGCCTGCACTGCCAACGCGTTTTGTGCACCGGATAAACTCTTATCCAGTCCCACTCCAATCGAAGCTGCGGGAAGGCTTTCTGACTTCGCCGTAGCAGCGAGTCCGTAAAGAGCGCGGTTCAAGAATCCGCCACCGACCTGCGGATCCCGCGCGGCTCCAAAGCCGAACTCAATATTGTCTTGCTGAGCAAAATGTGAGGTGGTGGGATTTTCACAACCATACCCCAAAATCAATCTCAGTCGACCGGCATCCATCAGAGACTTCAACTTGGCAGCGTTGGGATTGAGTCCGTACACGCTTTCGCCAGGAATCGTTAGGAGGGACTCTTTGGGAATGCCAAGATTAGGGCGAGATGCTTTGTAGAAATTCATTTCGGCGCCGTTTGCTTTCGGGGCAACGAGCGACAGTGGATCGATTGCTCCACGCAAGAACACTTGCACCAACGTATGCTGAGTCGTTGAAGCTGCGAACAATTTCGAAGTAAATGTGCCTGACAAAATCAGCGAACTCGTCACGCCAATCGATGAGGATAAGAACTCCCGGCGATTCATTCCGCTCTGCGCTTCGGCTGCAAACTTTTTAATCAGCTTCTTAGTCATAAACGTTCTCCGACTGTGAAAGGTTTAAATCTAGTATTTGCGGAACTCTGCTCCGCCCAAGAGTGCGCCTGCTAGGCTGCGAACAAACAAGGGTTTGCCCGCGCGTTTATCAGGTTTCACCGCGATCTGATCCGCAATTTGATCTAAGCGGGTATTCGATAGGCGGTAGCGCTGCTCGTTAAATTGAAAGTCGTACGCCGCCATCAAGCCGGCACGGGAGTGAATGGAAACAGCATCCAGATTATCTGCTGAATCGGCAGTTTGAGCTGCGGCTTCGCGTCTTTGGTAACTATTGGTGCGGCCAAAGCCCTCCACTTCCTTAAAGAGATTGCTGTACGCATAACGCATCCAACCAATTGCACTACTTGCAGAAATCCAATCCGCCGATCGCAAGGAGAAGCCAGTCGGCGGGCTGCAACTAAGTAAATTCATTCCCATGCTCGTCATAGTGTTCAATGCAAGGTCAATGTCCTCACGATTCAGCGAGCCACGGTAGCTCTGATTTAAAGCCAAGACAGAAATCGCCTGCGAGAAGGGATCCTTAGCCTTGGAACGGTAACTGGCTTCCGACCAGAAAACATCGTGGGTAAAAAGCTCGCGGTACACAGCTTGGAGATCACCGTCTTTCGCCAAAAACACGGCTTGTAAATCGTTGATCACCTCTTGCGAACCGGCAGCACCCAGCTGGTCGGAGACAAAATACTGGGTCAACATCCTTGCAATGCTACGGGCTGTGAGCGGGTGATTCGCTAAATCACGGATAAACGCAACTCCGCCCGCGTAACCATCTGCGTAGGTCTTTCCCATGACCGTCTTGCCGCCCACAGGATTTGAAGTAGGGTAAAATTTAAAGCGTCGAACTCCGGTCGATTTCGCGCTGGCGGCG
>JALHPX010000373.1 GCA_022842225.1 bacterium | reverse complement strand
GTGAAACCAGTGCGCAGACCAGGGCTAGGAACTCTTCCCGTGCGCTTACGGTCATCGCCATCACTTCGTCGAAGTCAGCGCTAATGCTCAATCCCCAACCCAATGAGCTCAACATCTTGGGTTCGTTGGAAAGCGACACAAATCCAGTTGCTTGATTCTTGCCGGCGCGAACGTCGATACCTGCGAGAGAACCGCTGCGACCCTTGGAGAGTTCTACTGCTTTCGCCACTCCCATTTGCACTGGGTTCACCTTAAAGAGCGTGTCTTTGAAGTCGTGCACAATCTCAGTGTTGCCGTTGTTTGCAGGCGGATTGTAGTCCACCGCCAAGAAGCCATCTTTGTTGTAAAGGGCCAGCGATGCGGTATCGAAACGCGCGCGCTTCAAGTTCGCATACGAGCTTTGAAACTCTTGTTCGACCCAACGAAAATTTGCGCGAGCGCTGAACACGCCAATGATCTTGCCTTGAGCATCTCGAATAGCCGTGGAGAAACTATTTCCGAGCCGTTTTTCGCCGAAGACTTGTGAGGTGATGGGATCTACCTGCACATCTTCCACGAAAGTTCCTTCGATTCCCTTTACGCGATCGTTGGTCAGATGGCCGTTCATCACGTTTTGAAACCAAGTAGCTTTGCGGAAATTCTGTCCTTTCAGGGACTCGATGTTGATTGAGGCGCTCTCGGAGCTACGAGTGTTTGCGGCGACAAAGTTGCCATCTGCGTCGACAACCATCATTAGGTCGTAAGCCTTATAAAGTTTCGTCAGGTCCGTGAGAGCTTGGCTAATGCGGCCGTTTTCCTTGGCGTTCCCGGTGTAGTTCAGGGCGTTGGCGAAAACTTGTGCGTCCTGGTAGTGACTCAAAAACTGCGAAGAGATCGTTCTAGAGAGCGACTCCGCGTAGAGCTGGAAGTTACCCAAAGCCACCTGCTTTTGGTATTTCAGGGTTCGCTCGAATTGAATGACGCTGACTAGTGCTAGAAAAATCATCATTCCGACGGTCATCATCAGCAGTTTTGTTTTTAATGTTCGCGCTTTCACAGTGGCTCTCCTAAGCGGGATAACTCACTTACTTTTCGGTACAAAGGCCCGGAAGTTTGAGCAGTAAAATCAAGCTTATGAGAGCCGCGTCATTTGCCGATAAGCGGTTGTGCCAATCGCTGCCAAAAAGTCTCCTCTGCGCGCAGGGCGAAAGCCGACTGGAAAATACATCCAGCCGGGTATTGCCGCCGGCGCGGGTCTTATCCTGCACGAAGTGCTGCAAGAGGATGAAAAAGGGTACAGAGTTCTTTCTGACCTATTGCGTCAGCTCTCCGGCATTCACATGCCGGTAAATGATAAGAACCTCACACTGATGGCTTGCCGTTTAGCGCCACTCTTTAAGCAGCGCGGAGTGGATTCCTATCAGACGTATCTGAATTTGCTCCGCACCAAGGACTCCCAAGTTTTGCACGAGTTCGTCGAGGCGCTCACGACTAACACCACGGAATTCTTTCGCGAGGCGCAGCACTTTGATCTGTTTCCGCAGGTTCTAAAAGTGATCATGGACCGCAAAAGAGCCGAGAATAGCCAAGAAATCCGAGTGTGGTGCGCCGCTGCGAGCACTGGGCAGGAGCCATACACGATTTTAATGACACTTTTAGAGACGATTCCGAGTGCGGTTTCGTGGAAGATCAAGATGTTGGCTTCCGATATCGATCGCGCGGCGCTGATAACCGCCTCCCAAGGCTTGTATCGAGCGACTCAGTTAAAGAACGTGAATGAGCCGCTCTTGAAAAAATATTTCACTCTGGCGGAAAATAGTCCTAATCCGCTCTACAAGGTGAAGAAGTTTTTGAGAGAACCTGCGGTTTTTGCAGAGTTTAATCTAGCGACGGTGCCTTACCCATTTCGCTACCCGTTTGACATCGTATTTTGTCGAAACGTTTTGATTTATTTTGAAACCGAAATGGGCCGAGAAGTTGTGAATCGGATTGTCAACTCCATGGCTGTCGGGGGCTACCTGTTTATTGGTCATTCCGAAACCGGAATGGTGCGGTCGCCAAGGTTGAAGATGGAAGCGAACGCGGTTTATCGCCGTGTTAAGTAGCGGAATAAGTGAATGAAGCCTAAGTCCAAGAAAATTCGAGTCCTAGTCGTGGATGACTCGGCACTCATGCGCAAAATGCTCGCGGAGCTTTTGTCGCGGGACAAAGGCATTGAGGTCGTCGCGACGGCAAAAGATCCCTATGAAGCGCGCGAGCGGTTAGTGGAGCATCGTCCCGATGTGATGACGCTCGATGTGGAAATGCCGCGAATGGACGGCGTTACTTTCTTAGAAAAAGTGATGCAGCATTTCCCTGTGCGCACGGTGGTGATTAGTGCCGTGACGGCCGAAGGCTCCGACACCGCGCTGAAGATGTTAGAGATTGGTGCCGTCGATATCATCCCCAAGCCCACTTTGGAATTTGCCGGTTCGCTCACTGCGATTTCGGAGATGCTGGCCTCTCGCATCCGCAATGCTGCGGAAGCCCGCCTCTTGCCGCGGTTAAAATCGCCTCAGGCCGTGAAACCCGCTAAGACTTCGGGGTTAATCGACGGTACAGAACGTATTATCGCCATTGCTTCCTCGACTGGTGGAACAGAAGCTCTCAAGGTTGTCGTCGCAAATCTTCCCGAAGAGAGTCCAGGAATTTTAGTGGTTCAGCACATGCCGCCTGTCTTTACGAAGACTTACGCGCAAGTGCTGCAGCGACTTACCAGGCTAAGAGTGAAAGAAGCCGAGCATGGCGACAAGGTCCTACCCGGACAGGTGCTGATTGCCCCCGGCAATTTCCATATGGAAATTGCACGTTCGGGCAGCCTTTATACCGTGCAGTTGCACCAAAAGCCTCCCCTGCATGGAGTGCGCCCGGCAGCGGATTTCCTCATGCAGTCGATGGCCAAGCTAGCGGGACCCAACGCAGTCGGAGTCATTCTCACGGGCATGGGCCGCGATGGTGCGGACGGCTTGCTGGCGATGAAGCAAGCAGGCTCCTACAACATTGCCCAGGATGAAGCAACGAGTGTGGTGTTTGGAATGCCCAAAGAAGCTATTAAGCTTGGCGCGATTGACGAGGTGCTACCCGTCGACAGAATCGCAGACGCGATCGTCAAAGCGCTGAAGAAAATGCAGAAAGCTAC
>JALHPX010000372.1 GCA_022842225.1 bacterium | reverse complement strand
GATAAAGCAACTGTCTTCTCCCGGGCGTGTGTTTATCCAAAAATGCCTGAACTGAGCAAGGCTTAATTTATAAGCCATTGAAATCGTTGAAATATTAGCAGATTTTGGGTAGGCGCACCAATTGAAAGAAAGCAAATTCAACCAGTTAGCCACTTGACCACTTGGTCCAGGGCGATTCCCCGGGAACCCTTTACCAGAACGATATCCCCGGCCTTTAGGATGTCCTCTAGAACCTTAATTGCGTCTGCTGCAGTGGCGACATCGGTCACGGCCACCATGGGCAGAACTTTACGAATCTTGGCCGTAAAAGGGGCGAATTTGGCCCCCACCCCCACCAGGACAAATGGGATTTTCTTCTGCTTGGCCAACTCAATTAAGGCATCGGCGGACTTTTCGTGGAGCGAATCGGAGAAATCATCGAGTTCGCGCATCTCTCCCAGCACCAGCACCCGCCGCTGGACGGGGTTGAGTTCAAACGCACTTTGCAACGAGGCGGCCAGTGCGCTGGGGTTGGAATTGTAGGATTCATCTAGGACAAAGACGCCGCGTTTGGATTGGAATACTTCTCCGCGGTGCTCGGCGGATTTAATCGAAGGCAATGACTTGCGGATGCCATCGGTGGTCTGGCCCATCAACATCGCTCCGGCCACAGCTGCTGCTAAATTCTCCGCCTGGTGTAATCCAAAGACGGGGATTTCGTGTGCTTCGGTTTTGCCGCCAAATGCCAGCTCCACTTGGAGGGCGCCGGTTTTGGGATGCAGGCTTTTTTTGAGAATTTGAACATCGGCTTTGGCGCCGCTAGCCGAGTAAGTAATGCGCTTCATATCGGCAGGCAGAGATTCTTTTGCCGCGCGCACGACGAGCGGATCATCGATGTTGATGGCGACACCCCGTTTTGCGGAAGCGCTTTGCGCGACGAAATCAAAAAGCTCTTTCTTGGCGCGGTAGATGCCCTCTTGTCCGCCGAGTCGCCCGATGTGGGCAGTGCCGATGTTGGTAATCAACGCCAGATCCGGCAGCGCGTATTTGCAGATTTCGGCAATCTCGCCTTCTGCATTCATGCCCACTTCCAACACGGCTTTGCGGGTGCCGTCCTCTAAGAGGAAAAGTGTTTTGGAAACGCCCAAGAGATTGTTGAAACTTTTGGGAGAGCTCATTGTTTGAGGGCCCAGCAGACTTGCCAGCATGTTTTTAGTCGACGATTTCCCGGCGCTACCGGTGATGGCAATCACGGGGCCGTCGAAAAGTTTGCGCAGCTGGCGAGCGATTTCGGCCATTGCCGTTAGAGGCTTAGGCACTTCTAATAGCACCATCGATCCGATATTTGTTTTAGGCTTTCTATCGACGATAGCGGCGATGGCGCCCATCTTCGCTGCTTCTTCCAGATAATCATGGCCATCGAAGTTCTCGCCCTTTAGGGCGACAAAGACAGTGCCGGGCCGCACAGAGCGCGAATCCGAAATAATGTCGGTGACGGCGGTACGAGGTACCTTAACGTCGGTTTTTGCATGAATCCAAGTGGAGAGTACGTCTAGACGGACATGGGAGAACATATTTGGAAGTATTCCCGGACTACTTCCCTATCGTCAAACGGCAGCTTCTCTTTTCCGATGATTTGATACGTCTCGTGGCCTTTGCCAGCGATAAGCAGAACATCTTCGGGTCGCGCTAGACGCAGAGCTGCATGAATGGCGGCTCGTCTGTCGACTTCGCGCACATACTGAGTGAGATCGGAAAGAATGCCGACTTCGATATCGTCGATAATGCTCGATGGATCTTCCGTTCGAGGGTTATCGCTCGTGGCAACGGTAACATCGCTCAGCAGCGAGACAACTCGGGCCATCTTAGGCCGCTTTAGCTTATCGCGATCGCCGCCGCAGCCAAATACCGTGATGATGCGACCGTGTCTGGCATCGCGCACAGCTTCCAGACTTTTTAGAACTTGTTCGAGTGCGTCGTCGCTATGGGCGTAATCCACGAGGACTTCACACCCTCCCGGCTGTCCGACGCGCTCCAGACGTCCAGGAGCTCCCGCGCAATGGGAAAGAATTTCCAGAGACTGCTCCACGCTCCAACCTAAACCCACCAAGGTTGCCGCAGCGGAAAGTAAATTCGCGATGTTGTGTCGCCCTAAAAGCTTGGTCTCCACCTCGTGCTCTTTGCCAAGGCAACGTACACGAGCCGTTACGGTGTCCGCGCCTACTTCGTAGGAAAGCAGCTGGAATTCGGCTTCATTCCCCGTGACGGAGAAACGATAGCGCTTGGCCGAAGTAACTTCGCTCCACAGACGTTGGCCCCAGGCATCATCCACGCCGATGACGGCAATTTCAGGATTAAAATCTAAAAAGAGTTTTCGCTTAGAGAGGAAGTATTCCTCCATCGTGCGGTGGTAGTCCAAGTGATCTTGCGTCAGATTGGTAAAGACAGCAGCACGTACCTGGGTGCCATTTACCCGGCCCTGATCGAGTGCAATCGACGAAGCTTCCATTGCGGCGTATTCAACGCGGACTTGGGCCATCTCCGCCCAGAGTTTTTGCAGCGACAGTGCATCGGGAGTGGTGAGAGGGGCTGAAAAAGAATGCGGGCCCACTTGGTAGCGAACCGTCCCAATCATTCCACTTAATTTTCCGGCTAGTGTCCAGGCTTGTTCTAACAAATGCGTAGTGGTCGTCTTACCGTTAGTGCCGGTGACAGCGACGACACTAAACTTTGAAGAGGGCTCGCCCCAAAAACGATTGGCAACTTCACCCAAAATAGCTCGGGTACTGGACACCAGGATGGCGCGTTCGGCGGCTTCAAAGGCGTGGCGGTCTTCCACAACAACCGCGGCACCCTTTGCCAGTACTTGCGGCACAAACTGATGGCTATCCACGCTTGTTCCGCGCACGGCAAAAAACAAAGACCCTCGGCCCGCCTCAGCGGAATTCAAAGTAAGGTCCTTCACCTGAAACGACTCGACCCCTTTCGAATCGAGCATCTCCTCCGGCACAAACAATTGAGCAATCAACGCCATGCCCTTACATAACAAATCTCCTCCAAATCTCCAAAAAGGTGTCAGTCTCCCCGGGGGCCCCCAAGGTAGCAAAAAGGTGTCAGTCTCCCCGGGGGCCCCCAAAGTAGCGGACGGGCAAAGGCGGCGAGAGGGTGTCCGATACGTTGGGGGCGC
>JALHPX010000371.1 GCA_022842225.1 bacterium | reverse complement strand
TCGGTCATCTGGGTCTTGCTGCGGGCCGGCTTTAGCTTGCTTCAAAAGTTCGAGAAAGTAGGCCTCCATCGCGTACAAATCCGTGACGTACTCCGCGACTCGGTTGGGCGAGGGCCCCTTCTCAAACTCCCGCACCAAAGCATTGAGTCTTTGGCCCGCTTCCGGCCACGTAGAAGAGGGAACATTCTGGTGAACAGCTCCCAACGCAATGGCTGGAGGAGTTTGCGTATCCGGCAGCGGCGAGCAATGGGCGGCCGCGTTGGCAGCGTGCTTCTTGGCTCGGGAAAGAGCCATTTTATAGGACTGCGATAGAAACGCAGAAGCCTCGGTTTCCGCAGCGCAAAAACCATCCTCGGTTGGCTGCACCGGATCCGCCATTCCGTCCCAGCCCCAAAGAAATGAAAATAAGAAAATCGCAGTAACAACCGAAGCTTGAGTATGTTTCATACTCTGACGCGTAGCACGGCAATGGCCCTCCCTCAAGCATTTGACGAAAATCACCTTCGGTGGTTTCACAGCGGTTTCATACCGGGTTCGGCCATGCTATGTACTCGCCATGGACAGCGCCCAGAAATCCGCCCGTCTCCAAAAAATAGCTCACGAATGCCGCGAAGAAATTCTGCCTATGATCTATAAGGCAGCCAGCGGCCATCCCGGAGGATCCCTTTCCGCAATCGATATGATTGTGGCTCTATTCTGCGAAGAAATGAGATGGGACCCAAAGAATCCGCATTGGGATGAACGGGATCGTTTCGTACTTTCGAAAGGGCACGCGGTGCCGGCGCTCTACGCAGTTTTGTATAAGCATGGAGTCGTCACCAAAGACGAACTCCCAACCCTTCGCCAAATTGGCTCTCGTCTGCAAGGACACCCTGACCGCGTGATCATGCCGGTCGTGGAAGCGTCGACGGGATCGCTGGGACAGGGGCTTTCCATCGCGCAGGGAATGGCGATGGGATTGAAGCTGAAGGGCTCGGATGCCCGCGTGTTTTGCCTTATCGGCGATGGAGAATCTCAAGAAGGCCAGATTTGGGAAACCGCCATGTCGGCTCCAAAATTCAAACTCAATAACCTGATTTGTTTTTTGGACAACAACAACGGCCAGATCGACGGCACGGTCGAGCAGGTGATGGATATTCGCCCTATTGTCGATAAATGGGAAGCGTTCCGCTGGTATGTCCAAGAGATCGACGGCCACTCGATGCCTGCCATCTTGGGCGCGCTGGAAAAATGCCGTAAGGAAAAAGATCGTCCCTGCATGATCGTCGCCAAGACGGTGAAGGGCAAAGGCGTCTCCTTCATGGAAGGTAATATCGATTGGCACGGCAAGGCGCCAAATGAGACCGAATTTAAAAAAGCCATGGAAGAATTAAAGGCGAAGAACCCATGAGTGACAAAGCGACAAGAGATTCGTTTGGCGAAACGCTGCGAGCTTTGGGCAAGGAGTTGCCCGAGCTAGTGGTCTTGGACGCCGATTTGAGTGTCAGCACGAAGAGCGCGCTTTTTGCCAAGGAATTCCCAAGCCGTTTTTTCCAAATGGGGATCGCGGAATCCAATATGGTGGGAACCGCCGCTGGACTAGCTTTCACTGGCTACACACCTTTTTTATGCAGCTTCGGTGCCTTTGTCGCCGGACGCTACGAGACGATCCGCGTTTCTGTCGGTTACTCCAAAGCCAACGTAAAGATCGTCGGTACGCACGCTGGTCTGGGAACGGGCGAAGACGGCTACACGCAAATGGGCTTGGAAGATATCAACGTGTTGCGCGGATTGCCGGGCATGAACATCTTGCAACCTAGCGATCATTTTTCGACGGTGGCCGCAGTTACTTATGCTGCCAAAACAGAAGGCCCGTTTTATCTGCGCCTGACTCGTCAGAAGTTGCCGCAGATTTATACATCGGCAGACCAGTTTAAATTCGGTAAAGCCAATATTTTAAAAGAAGGCGGCACTCAAGTGGCGTTGCTGGCGACGGGAGGCACGGTGGGTGAGACATTGAAAGCGGCTGAAACGCTTTCCAAGCACCAGCCTTGGGTGCTTGATTTTACGACGATTAAACCAATCGATCGCGAAGCGATTGCGCACTTAGCCACTCGCTGCAAACACATCATCACGATCGAAGATCACAACATCATCGGCGGTTTGGGAACAGCTGTAGCAGAAGTGCTGGCTGAAACTGGATTCGGCGGCAAACTACACCGCATTGGCGTGGAAGATGTTTACGGTATTTCGGGAACGCCAGCGGGACTCTACGACGAGTTCGGGCTTTCTGCTCCGGGCCTGGTTAAAAAGATCACAAAACATATCGGCGCTTAAGGGTGGGTCTAGCGTTTGGGGGGAATGAACGTTTTCTTAACCACCCCTTCTGGAGATATTTCTATCCAGTTGCCTTGACCCAACTCAATGGACACGTTGGTCTCACTCTTTTGATGCGCCGGGTCCGTAGTGGCGGAAATTCCCACACCAAAATCCTCTGCACTGAGCGGACTCAGAACAATAGACTTAACTGTCTTAAAGCCAGCTGCCTGCTCGGTCCGCCCAGCGGGGCTTCCAATTGCATAGGCATCGATCATTCTCTGGCGAAACATTTTGGCGCGCTCGCCGGTCCTCAGCTGCGCAATCTCGTGCATTAAAAGCTTGAAAACTTCTTCGCGATAACTGGCATCACTGAAAGCCTTCTCGGTAAGCAACTTTCCGTCGTTTTTTGAAGGGGACAAGGTGAGGTGCACCAGATAGGCAGCGGCATTGGTCTCCGTTAGGTAGCCACTCACCTCTTTGATCTCGGGATGTTTCTTCAAAACGGCGAGTAACATCAACCTATTGAGGCCCACGCCCCGATCATTTTTTTCAACGTGCACATCCATGACGAGGCGGCCGTCTTGCACTTCATAGTTCATCCATCCGACTACAGATCGCTTTCCAGAAGAAGGAAAAAGGCTCACTTCGATTCGCGATGGATAGCCGGGGACGGGAGCCACGTCATCGACGTGAATACTTTTTACCAAGTCGCCGTACTCGGCTTTGGTTCGCAAAAGCGCGGAATCGAACGCATCAGAAAGGGCTGCTAAACGAGGACCGCAGTCACCCGGAGAGTCTGCGGCAAGAACCACGGGCGAAAACAACAGAAGCCAGGTGAGTAGCCCGCGAATCATCGCTAATTGACGATTTCGTGGTAG
>JALHPX010000370.1 GCA_022842225.1 bacterium | reverse complement strand
TGCCTGCCTGCTTTTCGAGCGAGTACTCTCCGGGAATCAGTGTATCGAGGCTTTTGGCTTTAAGCACATAGCCCTGATCGGCCAGCCACTCCCCCAGCTGTGATTCGGTGAGGCGCTGTTGCTTGCGAAACGAGGGGTACACCGCATAAAAAGAGCTGGCTTGAGACGAACGCAGCTGTTCGATGCGCTGGTCAATTCGGTGAGTGATTACCCCCACATATCCCAGCAGGAGGACTAGCGGGACGGTCAGGGCAGAAAGAATGATGGTCATGCGACGATAAGCCTTTTTGCTGATTTTCAAGAAAAGTTCCCTCTCCCGTATCCTCGCCCAAAAGGTGACTGACACCCACCGAAAAGTTCGCTAGCATCCCCGACGATGCGTTTAAAGCCAGCCCAAGTGAAGCACATTTGCCAGAAGATTTTAGTCGATCTTCGTAACAACAAGCTCATGAATCTTAAAAGAAGCGATGTCGATGTTCTGGCAAAAATGGAACAAGTTTTCATCGCTGACCTTCAGATAGAAGACGATATAAACCGCGAAGCGCAACGTCTCTTAGATCAATATGCGGCTCAAATGGGCGATAAATTCGATCGCGAAAAGATGTTTTCGCTGATTAAGAAACAGCTCATCAAAGACAAGAAAGTCATCATCTAGCCATGATTTCTGAAGAAAAAATGGGCCATATCATTCACCTTCTGCTGGACGCGGTGGAGAAGTCCGGCATGGTGACCTATCCCGACAAACCGCGCGCGTTGCGAGAGGCCAAGAAAATTGGCGTGTTTTACCTGCAGCAGTTCAATGCCGCGGAAGCTGCGGCGCGTCAGCGAATTATGTCTCAGAAGAAGCCACCACCGGAATTTAGTCAGGAATGGGACACCCTCTATCAGAAATACCTCGAGGAAGAGTTCCGTAAACTCGGGGGATGACTTCAATTGTCGCCTCTATTAAACGAATTGACTGGAGTAAGTATGAAGGATGTAAAACGAAATTCGATTTTTCGACCGGCTACGGCGTGCGCCCTAGCCCTCTCTCTTATTTCGGGTTCGGCCTTTGCCGTCTCGATGAATTTTTCCGGCCAAGTCCGCGCCGAAGCGAGCAGCTATCAGAATTTAAATCTCGGCTTACCCGGACCTTCCGGCGCTAAGAATTTTATTGCCGGCCGAGCGCTCCTGTTTCCGAATTTGGTGATCGACGATCATTTCAGTTTGAAGTCGCAGTGGTCTCTATTGACCTCTCCGAAATACACTCCGAATGCCACGCAGGGCTTGGGCACTGGCCAGGGCGGTTGGGTATTTGGGGACCCGAATACGGCGTACTTGGCATTAAGCCGTGCGTGGTTGGAATGGACTTCCGATGTCGGCGTTTTCCGCCTGGGCCGGATGCCAGTGGCGTGGGGTTATGGATTGGTTTACGACGCGGGTCTTGGAGTTTGGGATGATTTCCAAACTACGTTTGATCGTCTCGAGTATCGCCTGCATTTAGGTTATGTCGTCGGTGCGTTGGCTTACTCCAAAGGTCGCAAGCTTTCTTCTCTCGGCAATGATAACGACCAAGAATTCTACGTTGCTTATCTGCAATACAACAATCCAGAGATGGAAGTAGAAGCCGGCTTCATGTTTGAAAAGCAACAGCGCTCGGGCAGCCAAACGGGGGCACTCATGGGCTCTGGAAGTCCTTATTATCTGGACCCAACCATTCCCGCTGCTGGTCTTCCTCAAATGGCCTCGAAAACTTCTTGGCCCTCTTCGAATAATTTAGTCGACGTGTATTTTAAGAAAACTTCCGGCGCGTTTTCGATTGGTGGTGAGTTGGCGTGGCTGAGTGGCACGGCGACGGATTTTGCTAATGACGGCAAAGACAATTTAAGCGCGATTGGTTTGACGCTCAATACGTCCTACGAGTTCTCCAAGGTGAAAGCCTTTTTGGAATTTGTTTACGCTTCAGGCGACACCAATTTGAACGATTCGCAGAACAGCGCCTTTACGGTTCTACATCGGAATCGCCGCCCTGGTTTGATTCTAGGTCGCGAATTATTAGGAGCTTTCAACAGCTCTGCTATCGGCCAAGGCAGCACGCTGTGGTACGGCGGCAACGACGCCTTCTCCGGGACCATGTATTTCCGTCCTGGGGTGCGCATCGATTGGACGAGCGATTGGGCTTCGGGCATCGAGTTGATCATCGCGCGTAAAGCGGTGGCAGCAGGTGGTTCTGAAAACCTCGGCGTTGAAATCGATCTTGGCGCGGATCACGCGGTGTACAAGAATTTCGGTCTTGGAATGCACTTGGGCTACCTCATTGCCGGTGCAGGCTTGGGCGCGGGTAACAACGCCCCGGGTCCTTACGCTCTTAGAGCGACTGCGAGTGTGAGCTTCTAAGACCTTCTAAGGAGATACATGCGAATTCCTTTTCAGGCTTCGCTTTGGATTTTCCTACTGAGTACTGCAACTTGTTTTCAAATCCAGGCAGCTATTGCTCCACGCTCGGTTCCCGAGCAAGCGCCATTGGCGTTGTCGGCTGAGTATTATCTCGAGCACCGGCAGTTCGAACGCGCTTTAGAAATGTACCGCACACTCTTACAGCAAGATGCGGCAGTGCCTCGGTACTGGGAGCGGGTAGCAACCTTGGCACTCTATCTAGAGGGCCGCAATTCCGCGCAAGAAGTCGTACAACGCTTTCTCTCACTCCCGGATTCGGTGAAACGCAATTGGGACAGTGTCGATCCTTTTCTAGAAGAGTTGTATGGCTCGTTTTTGACGGACCGCGGACAAGCGCTCTACTTGCAGGGCATGGTGCGGTTTGAACGCGGCGATTGCGAAGGCGCCTTGCCGTTTTTTAAGCAGTCGTTGGATCAGGAGCGCAACCACTTGGTTGTGATGCGCCACCAAACCGAGTGCGAAATGAAACAGGGCGCGTACTCGCAGGCCTACGAAACCATTAAAAACCGCTACGCTTTAAATCCGTTAAATAAAGCAGTCGCCGAATCTTTGGCAGAACTGCATCTGTATTTCGGCTCGGTGTCGGCGGCGTTAGAAGTAGTAAAAGAGTATTCTCGTTTTCGGGCACCCAGCCCACGCCTCTTAGTCGTCCAAGCGATCGCACTCGCCCGCAAAACAGATCGCGAAGAGGCGTGGCAAGCCTTCCGCAAAATCGACCAAACGATCCCACAAAAGGAAATCCCCGCGATTGTCTATTGGGAAAAAGCAAAGCTAC
>JALHPX010000369.1 GCA_022842225.1 bacterium | reverse complement strand
GAAAAAAGGTGGCAACGCGATTGATGCAGCAGTCGCTGCGGGATTGGTGTTGTGCGTAGAGCGTCCTCAATCGACCGGCATCGGCGGCGGCGGTTTCATGACGTTGCGCTGGCAGGGTAAGAACTATTTCATCGACTTCCGCGAATCCGCACCCGCTTCCGCATCGAAGGACATGTTCTTGGATGCTAAAGGCGAAGTGATTCCAAAAGCAAGTCAGCGCGGCGGCAAAGCGGTGGCCGTGCCCAGCATGATTGCGGGCTTTTGGGACATGCACAAAAAGTTCGGCAAAATGAAATGGAAAGACCTCGTGCAACCTGCGATCGACGTAGCGGGCAAGAATGGTCTTGAGTTGCTGCCGACTTTGGCAGACCGGATTAAAACTAACCGCGAAGAAATCGCAAAAGATCCTTACCTCGCTTCGATCTTGCTCATGCCGGATGGTTCGGCTCCAGTTGCTGGCTACAGACTTTTCCAAAAAGACTTAGCGGCTACTTTGCAGCGTGTAGCGGATGAAGGCCCCAAGCCTTTTTACTCCGGCGATATCGCAAAAAAGATCGTCAATTACATCAACGCCCAAGGCGGCAAGTACACGGTAAAGGATCTCGCGAATTACAAAGTAAAATGGCGCCAACCAGTGACCATGAAGTACGGCGACTTTACCGTCGTAACGGCTCCACCGCCTTCGGCTGGTGGCGTGATGATTGGCCAGATGTTGGGAATGCTTTCGACGGAGCCGCTGGCTGATCAAGCCAATCGCCCCATTGAATACATCCACATGCTGACCGAAGCGATGAAGCGCGGTTACGCGGATCGCTCTGAATATGCTGGCGATCCAGATTTCGTGAAGGTGCCGATTGAGAAGCTCTTGTCGCCTAAGTACACGGCGAAATTGCATTCCACGATCGATAAGAACCATGCCACGCCGTCTGAAAAAATCCGACCGCTGGCGCATTTTGCCAACGACAACGGTACTTCTGGTTTCACGATCGTCGACGATAAAGGCAATGCCTTGAGCGCAACGATTACGATTAACACTGCGTTTGGAGCGATGATGGGCGTCCCGGGAACGGGCATTTTGTTGAACAACGAAATGGACGACTTCAGCGTAAAGCCTGGCCAAGCAAATGCCTACGGCCTTACTGGTAACGATGCGAATGCGATTGCCCCAGGCAAGCGTCCCGTATCGAGCATGACTCCGACGATTCTCTTGAGGAACGGCAAGCCAGTGGCGACGGCCACCGGTGCAGGCGGCTCACGCATTATCTCGGGCGTGTTCCAAGTGCTCTTGCATTATATGGTCGTAAAACCAGGCGATATCCGCTCGGCTGTCTTCGCTCCGCGCATGCACCATCAGTGGGTGCCCGATCAATTAGACCTCGAAGACAAATGGGCGACTGCGGAACAAAAAGCAGACCTAGAAAAGCTAGGCCACAAGGTGACAGCTCCTGCTTGGCAGCCTATCGTTCATGCTTCGGGATTGTCGGACGACGGTACTTGGACCGCCGTTTATGACCCCCGAGACATCGGTGGCGTCGCGGCTGAGTAACTTCGCTGCTTCGCCCTTTAAAGACGGCGAAAGCGGATGAAGCCCTGGCTGATTGTTCTCGATCCAGTCAACAAACTGGAACCTATTCTAGACACTAGTTTCTTTATTACAGAAGAAGCTATCAAGCGCCGCGTGCCCGTGTATTTCACTACCGAGTTTGATCTCTCGATAGAGAAATCCAAGGTGCACGCCAAAGCGTCGAAAGTCCTCCACGCCGAGGTGCCGCAGATTCCGCGCCTGGCTGCTCCGGAAAAAAAGAAACTCGAAGATTTCTCGGTGATTTGGGTTCGCAAGGATCCGCCGTTTGATGCGCAATATGTGCGACTGTGTTGGCTCTTAGGAACTGCTTCCTCCAAGTGCACGATTCTCAATACGCCCGATCAATTGCTGCGTTACCACGAAAAACTCTTGCCAATGGAAGGACTCGCGCACGGTTTTTTAAAGCCGGCCGACGTGACCACCACCTTCTTAAACGCCACTATCGAAGCGAAAGAGTCGATTGGCGCCAAGGGGTCAGCGATTCTAAAGCCCCTGTTGGGGCATGGCGGGCGGGGAGTAGAAAAAGTTCAAGACGGCAATTGGGCCAGCGCGAAAGTGACTCCTGATACTTTGATTCAGCCTTACCTGGCGGATGTGGAGACTTTGGGCGATTACCGGGTGCTGGTTATCGACGGTAAGGTGGCTGGCTATTTCACCCGTTTGCCCAAATCGGGTCACTACCTTTCCAATATCGCTCAAGGCGGTACCCCTAAATTTGTAGAGCTCAAGGCCTCGCAGAAGAAAGTGCTCGAGCGCGTCTGTAAGTTTTTAAAGAAGCTCGATATCTTCTTCGCTGGAGTGGATTTGATCGGGAATAAGGTCTCGGAAATAAATATTACGTCGCCATCGGGAGTACGGCTCTATTTCAATCTGACGGGCATGAATGTCTGCGGCGCAATGGTCGAGAAAGCCATTAAACGCAGTAAAAGGCATTAAGAGAAAGACTCTTTACTCGCCCAACGATGCTTCTTTGAAACCAAAACTCGCCTTAACAGCTAAAACGTCTTCTTTGCTTGAGGATGCAATCTTACGGTTCATCGCTTCAGCCTTGCAGTCTTGACGCGTGGACTGCGGTACTTCAGAAAACTTGATACGTTTAAACACGGTAGATTCAGTTCTTTTGAAAGTCTCTTGAATGTGAATTCGGCAGGTGCCCTTCGCGACTGGCTCGGCATCCTGGCGATTTTCGGCGGCTGCGTTCCAACTTAATACGCAGAGGGTGAAAACGGTCCAGGATACTGTAACAGCGTTCGCGCGAACTTTTAGAGTCTTCATACTTTAGCCTCGATGGATGTATCCTTAAAGTATGCAAAGCGGCTGCCGAGATGGCTTCCTGATCGCTACGCTCAAAAAGCGATGCTAAGTGCACTCGCCTCCCAATGAGGTGACTAAACTTTGTACAATCGCATGCCTGATTTCTATACAGGGGTCACGCAGAGACAAAATCGATCAGCATTCCTAAATCGCCCTTGGCTTCTTTTTCCCAGTACTCCAAAACTTCCTGCGCTGGGTTCTGGCGTTTTTCTAAAATGCGTTTCAAAGGCGCCAAATACTTTTCTTCGCCGTGGCCGCGGTTAACGAGGCTGGCGTGGGAGCGGTCGAATAGTTTTTCGCAGATTTCAAAAAGCGAGTGC
>JALHPX010000368.1 GCA_022842225.1 bacterium | reverse complement strand
TTTTGTATTTTGATATTTATATCCCCATTGGCTTAGGCTTTTCTTCAACAGAGACTTCCAAGTACTCGCTTTCTAACCCGGGCGGCAGTGTCGTTGCTTCCGGTTCGGATCTAACGCTGACATTAGGCGTTGGATTTAAGCTCTATCTCAATAGCCTGATGGGAATCGTCGTGGACTTGCGCAATTACATGGCGAATTCCCAAAACTACGGCGAGAAGAGTTTCCGCAGTAATTTTGTAGCCAGCTTCGGCCTTGCTGTATTCCTTCCTTCCTTTTAGTCTGCCTGCATGAATTCGAATTATTGGCACCAACCGGACATCAGTCCGGTGTTGATCGATCTTTGGGGTCCGTTTCAAATCCGCTGGTACTCGCTCTTCTATGTCTCGGCTTTTCTCATTGCCGGGTTCATCCTGCGAAAACTCGCCCGAGAAAAAAGATTTCTCTTCTCCGTTGAAGACGTCGAACAATATATCGTTTGGTGCTTAGTCGGCGCTGTTATTGGCGCGCGGGTGATTTATTGCTTTGTCTACGATCCCGGCGCCCTACTGGCGAACCCGCTCTACCTTTTTGAAGTCTATAAAGGCGGCCTTTCCTTTCACGGCGGTTTGATAGGTGTGATTGCCGCTTCGTTTTTCTTTGCGCGAAAAAAAGGTATTCCGTTTTGGAACCTCATGGATGCTGCGGCCCTGGCTACACCCACGGGTCTGGGGCTGGGCCGACTCGGAAACTTCATTAACGGGGAACTCTACGGACGCACCACGGATGTGCCGTGGGCAATCATCTTTAAGAATGGCGGCCCGATGCCTCGCCATCCCTCGCAGCTCTATGAGTTTTTGCTCGAGGGCGTTCTGCTGTTTGCTTTGCTCTGGGTGGGCAAGCGTTTCCTAAAAAGAGACGGCCAAATTTCTGTGCTGTTTATGTTTGGTTATACGATTTCACGTTTTATCGTCGAGTTTTTCAGAGAGCCCGACGCTCACATTGGCTATCTGGCGCTTGGCTTGAGTATGGGCCAGTGGCTTTCGCTCGTGATGGCGATAGCAAGCGTGATCTTGCTCGTCGTGCTGAATCGTCCGCAGCCCGAGGCGGCCGCTAAGCATGGAAAGAAAAAAGGCCGGTAGCGTGTCTTCGCTCAAATGGGAGCGTTACTGGCCGTGGGCAGCGCTCTGTATTTCTTTTTTAATCTACCGTTTCCTTTGGATTAATGGGACTAGCCTTTGGTTAGACGAGGGCAGTTCCTTCGGAGTGAGTCGCTACCTGTCGGCAGCAATCCGCGATCGCAATGGTGCTGCGTACTTCGTCCTGCTTTTTTGTTGGAAACTTCTGTTCTGGGGTGGTGAGTTTGCGGTTCGATCGCTCTCGGTTGCTATCGATAGTCTCAGCTTTGTTCTCTTCCTTTTTGTTTGTCGACAGATGGCGCTGTCGCAACGAGCGATTTTCCTAGCGGCAGTTCTCTACATTCTGATTCCCGCCAATGTGGTCAATGCTCAAAACGTTCGGCAGTACGTTTTGTGGAACCTTCTGCAAATGGCTCTGTGGTGGGCGGTTTGGCGTGCCACCGCCGCGTTCGAAACTCCATCCGTTGCAAAGCCCAAGGGCGAAGCCGTCTTATTGTGGTTTCAATGCCAACTTTTTTATTTTCTCTCTTTGGAAACGCACCGCTACACCGGCGTTTACGCGATTGGGCTGGTGCTTGCCGCAGGTATCTCGACCAAATGGAACAGGAAGCTCGCGCCGTTATTTATACCGTGGATCCCGCTTACGATTCTTTCGTCGCGGTATTTTTCGCAAAAGCCGGTCTCGTTTAATTACATTCTAGAAGCTTCTGCTCCGCTTTATCGCGAGTGGGGTCCGCTGTTTCCGCTGGGCGCGCTTATCGTCGATCCGCGGTGGAATTACCTGCTGATGCACCCGTATTTCCATGGCGCAGTGGGCGCACTTGCTTTTGCTGTAGGCGCCTATGGCATCCACCATCACTACCGCAAGGGCCACACGCGAGAGGCAGTTTGGCTCTCGTGCTTGTGCGTGCCGCTTTTTATCCTCACTATTTTGCCATTGCGCAGCTATCCGCGACTGCTGCAGCCGATTGTTCCCGTTTTTTGTATGGGATTTGCCATTACCTTGGCAGCGCTGATGGAGAATCGAAGTGTTGTCATTAGGCGGTTTGCAGTGGTTCTCGGCCTGGTTGTGGCAGCGGTGTTTCTACGCACGGGATTTAAAGTCAAAACCGAAGTGTTGCAGGATTTTCGAGCCGCCGTGGGTAATTTAGTAGATACCCAACCGCCAGATACTTTGATGATTACTGTTCCTCAATATGCCTCCGCGGTGGCGCGCTACTATGCTGGCGAGCACCGAATGCTGATCGGGTTTACCGGTACCGCCACCGATACAGCCACTCTTGGTCTTGCACTGCCTGCTTTCGAATTTGTCGAACTCATCGCCCTCACTGGCCACCGAGATGAAGTCTGGAAGGCAACGCTCGATGCAATTGGGCGAACCCATATTCCCACGGAGCACTGGGAGTTTGCCGGCATCGAAGTCGACCGGTTTAAGCGCAAAGCGAGCGTCCCAACGGGTTCCAAGTCCGAGGTTTGCAAACTTAGGGCAGCAGGCTGCCCCTACGCGGACGAATGGAGTGCCCCCGCACCTTGAATGCGAGCGTTAAAAGAAAACGGATTCGTGAGGTACCTCTCAACAAATTCTTGAAAGAGAACCTCCTTGGATCGAGTTCGGTCCACTAGCTTAAGCAGGTTACGCCAGATGCACTTTACATCTCCGCGAAGAAAAGCTTCAAACTCGCGAGTGGCAATCGTTGGAGCGTGAAGTTTCACGGCATGAAACACCAGTAGCCACGCATTGATGGCAGCATAGGAATGATTAAATTGAGTCATACAGATTGCTGCAAGCAGACACGCGCGGCTTACTTCAACCAGATCCTCTGAGCTTCTGGCCTTACTCACATAAAGACGTAAGTTTTCGCCGAGAACGCGAATGTCTTTAGATTTGAGTCCGCGGTAAGTCAGTCCGCTGCCATTGAGTCGATTGCGGCAGAGGGGCTCGCGGATAACGGCAAATTGAACTTTCGCCATAGCCAGTCGGCACAGCAGATCCCAATCCTCATGGTGACGAAGTCGCGGATCGAACAATCCATGGATTTCAAAACAGCTCCGTCGATAGAGCAAAGAGCTCGCGATATCCAGGTGACGAGAAAAGAGGGCTTTAA
>JALHPX010000367.1:1492-3224 GCA_022842225.1 bacterium | reverse complement strand
GCGCGAGATTCGTCGGCATGAGGGCATTCACTTTGAAGATCATGAGATCGAGTACTTTGCACCCAGTCAAATCCTAGACCGCAAATTGAAGAGCGATTTCTTGCGGGCTCGCGCCAACTACTTCTTATCGAGATCTAGCGACATGGAAGCTATTTTAAAGGAAGCCGGGGCAACCGCCCAGGATCTGCTCAATAGGAAGCCAGCGCCTGTTCGATCGGATTGGGCCGAGCGGTGTCATGAGGCTTTAATCCAACTAAACTAGTACCGATATTGAGAGAATATGAACCTACGACCTTCGGGTTATGAGCGAACGAGCGTCGAAAATTGGGGTTTCGTAACTAATCGATAACTCAGATGATCTAAAACCATAACAAAGAGTTAGGTTCCTCGTCAGTTTCGGTACCTTTCGACTGTTTTCGGTATTCTTCCGGATCCCGTGCGACATTTTCATTTCTTGAAGGATTTCCGGACAGAAGGCCTAACCGTCTACCCCTAATGATTCTGTGTCGTTTGAAAATCGCAAAGTTTGCCCCCATCATCGAACTGTAAGGCAGTCACTCTGGTTTTTCCGGAGAGCATATTTCCTGATGAATAAACCCACTGACTTCCGCGTTTATTGTTACAGACTGTCATGCCCGACTGTCTTGTTGCGGGAGAACCAAATTTTTTCTCAATTTGATCTGTCGACCATTTTTCGGTCTTCATCTGCAGCAATTCAGAATCCGCAATTATGGTGCCGGAAGCACAACTGACACCGAGAATTAAGGTAAGTAACAGGAAAATGAAGCGCATTGTTTGGTGCTCCTTCTAAGCTATTTGTAATTCCCAACCATTTTAGGCCGAGCGACGCTCGCGAGCAAGCCGTTGAAAAACCTTGGGATCAATTTCGGCGAGTTCTAATAAACGACTAGCAGCCCCCCAAGGGAGTTTTCAGGCCCTGTTCCCAGGCTCGCACAGTAGACACAGTAACGCTCAAAAGATCGGACAAAACCTCACTCAAGCTACCGATTAATTCTTGGCCCAGTTTAGTCTTTTTCATTTTTCTGCTTCCTTCTTAAGTCTAGCTACCAAATCCCTTAAAATCCTTCATGGGCGACATCTACCGCTCTAGCTGACGGCACTCGGACACTAGAAAATCCAGAAACATTCTCACTCGTCGAGTAAGGAAGCGCGAATGGGGAGTTACGGCATAAACCTCTCCAAAAGCATCCACGGGGAATTTCTCTAAAACAGGGACCAAGCTTCCGTTCTCGAAATACCGTTTCACATCCCATCTCGAACGCAGTGCAATGCCCCCGCCTTGAAGCGCCAGTTCAGTAAGCACAGCGCCGCTCTCACATAGTATCGGGTTGTTTTTGAGCATGTCTTTTGTTCGCGGGCCGCGCGCGCCCACCCGACACTCGTTATAAACGGAAAGGGTCAGTAGAACGTGCTTATTCAAATCTTTCGGTTTACGCGGTATCGCATGGGCGGCCAGGTATTTAGGGGAAGCGCACCAAACCAGATCATTCGTGCAAAGTTTGCGAAAGACAAACTGTGCGCCCCGGGGCTTTTGTACACGAATGGCCAGATCCATTTGCATCTCCACCATATCCACCACCGCATCCGACACGTGCAGATCGAAGTGAACTCCGGGATGAAGCTCTTGAAATTTCACCAGCACCGGGGCCAGACACCGTTGCGCAAATGCGGGAATGCACGTCAGGCGTATGGTGCCGCTTTCTTCCTGCGC
>JALHPX010000367.1:0-1482 GCA_022842225.1 bacterium | reverse complement strand
CACCTCTGGCGCGCTCCAGGCTTCCTGCGTTTTCCAGCAGCTGTTCGACTCCGGGCAAAAGCAGCGCCGCCTCATGGGTCATGCTGACGCTGCGGGTGGTGCGGTTGAAGAGTCGCGTGCCTAGTTCCTGTTCCAGCAGTGTCACTTTTTTGCTCAGCCTGGGCAAGCTGACGCGCAGCTGTTTGGCCGCCGCAGTGAAGGTGCCGCTCTTGCTCACCCAGTAAAAGGCCTCCCAAAGGGATAAGTCCTGAATTCTGATTCTTTCCATAGAGGAAACAATCTATTAACAAATAAGGCTATTATTATCCACTCCGATTCGGTCTAGAAATGCGGACATGGAAATTCAAAAGCTTTACAGAGCCGTCACCCTGTCGTTCCTATTGTTACAACCCGCTTACGGGAGTGTTTCTTCAGAAGAAGGATGCGCTCCATTGTTATTGGAGAATTCAAAAATGAAGGCCATTGGATATTTTGAAAATTTACCGACGACCGACGATAAATCATTGCTAGCCGTCGAAGTACCCATTCCCGCAGTAGGTCCTAATGATCTGTTGGTGCAAGTACACGCAGTTTCGGTAAATCCCGTCGATACAAAGCAGCGAAAGCGAAAGCCCTCGCAAGAGGGTGAGCCCGTGGTATTGGGCTACGACGCCGCAGGGGTCGTAACGCAGGTGGGGGCCGAAGTATCGGGATTTCAGGTGGGCGACCAGGTTTACTATGCCGGCGATATCACGCGCCCTGGCACAAATAGCGAGTTCCACGCGGTAGACGCGCGCATTGTAGGACACAAGCCCCGAAGTTTAAGCCTGGCGCAGTCAGCGGCGCTGCCTCTGACCTCGCTCACTGCCTATGAAGCTATATTCGAACATCTGGGATTTTCGGTCCAAGGCGGCAATGAGGGCAAGGCGGTTCTCATTATTGGAGGAGCGGGTGGCGTCGGATCGATGGCTATCCAGATGGCGAAGATGGCGGGAATAAAAGTGATCACCACCGCTTCTCGCCCAGAGACGATCGAATGGGTCACCCATCTGGGCGCGGATATCGTCCTAGATCACCGCCAACCCCTTGCGCCCCAGCTACAGGCAAACGGGGTGCAAATGGTGGATGCCATTTTCAACACTGCCGACACCGCTGGTTATTGGAAGCAGATGGCGGACCTCATTAAGCCCTTCGGCCACATTTGCTCGATTGTAGAATCGAAAGAGCCGCTGGATCTAACTTTGTTGATGGCAAAAAGTGCCTCGTTCTCTTGGGAACTAATGTTCACCCGTTCGATGTTCCAGACGCCCGATATGATTCGGCAACAAGAAATTCTCAATCAGGTGGCGCAATGGTTTGACGACGGAAAGTTGCAAGTAACCGCTACAAAGAGTCTCGAACCAATTTCAGCGGAGAACCTGCGCGAGGCCCACGCTCTGCTGGAGAGCGGCAAGAGCGTTGGGAAAATCGTATTGCATGGGTGGTGATCCTGGTGCCTATCCT
>JALHPX010000366.1 GCA_022842225.1 bacterium | reverse complement strand
CCGCGCAGTTTAATAATCCGCAGCTGGCGCGCGATATTCGCGCCGTGATGATGAGCGATCTACAGCTGATGGATCTCTTTGATTTTGTCGATCCGGCTGCACATGCCAATTTGGATACGCCTGAAGGTTTCTCCTCGCCTAACTACGAACGCTGGGCTCCGGTAGGCGCGCGGTTCTTGTTGCTATCGACGTATACTTTAAAGGATGGCCAGTTGGTTTTAGACACGAGCTTTCACGACGTGTCCGGTAAGAAGAAAATCTTCGGCACTCGTTATCAGTTTACCGCCAATCAATATCCCCGCTTGGTGCACACGCTATCGGAAGACATCTTAAAGGCACTCACGGGCGAAAAGGGCCTCTTTTTAAGTCGGATTGCAATGGTTTGCCAAAGCAAACAACGCAAACGCAATTTGCCGAAAGAAGTTTATTTGGTGGAGCCAGACGGCCGCAATTTCATCAAGCTCACTAACGACAACACCATCTCAGTGACTCCTGCGTGGTCTCCCGACGGTAAGAACTTGTCGTACACGCAGTATGAGTGGATTTACGCCCGCGGCAAAAGATGGAAGGGCACTGTCCTAAAACGCCACTACCTGGATTCTGGAAAGCGTGTCCCCATCTCCGCGCGCGAAGGGATGAATAGCGGCGGTGCCTGGTCCCCAGACGGCAAGAAGATCGCTTCCACCCTGAGCTTCACTGGCCGCCCCGAGATCTATCTCATTGAACTAGGCAACCCCAACTCCCCTCAACCTTTGAGCAGAAATATCAAATGGGAAAAAATCGGCGGCGGGTTTCAAAACGCCAACGTGAATTTACTGTTTGAAGTCGAGCCAAGTTGGTCGCCGGATGGCCAGAAGATGGTGATCTCCAGCGCGCGCAATCGCCATCCGATGATTTACGTCGTCGACATGAATACCTTCGTCGCAAAACAACTCACCTTCGCCGGGATCTACAACGCCTCGCCCGCGTGGTCGCCCAAGGGCGACAAGATCATGTTCGCCGCCCAACGCCTGGAAGAGGGCAATTTCGACTTGTTCTTGATTGATCCAGACGGCAACAACTTACAGCGAGTCACGGTGGGCGACCGCCCCGGCCGCAAAGTAAACAGCGAAAACCCTAGCTGGTCCGCTACGGGCCGCCACTTGGTCTACGCCAGCAACGACGACGGCGCTTACGCAATTTATCTGACCAACATCGACCAAACTATCAAACGTCGCATCAGCCCCCCCGGCCTAAGCTGCACCAACCCAGCCTGGTCCCCTCCCGAAAACTAGCCCCTCAATTGTCGCGAGGGAGCGAAGCAATCTCCAGCACCTTCCAACGAGCTAAGCCGGACAAATTACAGCCGGTCTATCCGCACTGGTCCAGAGCGGGAATACCGCGGGCAAGGAATTCATCGGAGTCGCAGCCCCGCCTCCGCGGTCTTAGCGCGAGGCCAACTCATAGAAAGTAAAACGCCCCCTGGCGTCCCGCGCGGGACCAGTGCGGATAGACCGGATGTAATTCCCCGTACCTTTGCTCGTTGGAAGGTGCAGGAGATTGCTTCGCTCCTCTCGCAACGAATGGTGATTTCTGCTAGTTTGTCGTCGATTGTATAACGACCTTCCAAAATCAGCGTCTGTCGTCCAGAAGTATGGCGGCACTAGTGTCGGGGATCCTCAGCGGATTCGCGCGGTTGCTGCGCGTGTGGCTAGGTATAAGGCTGCTGGGTGGGACCGGATTGCCGTGGTTGTTAGCGCCATGGCTGGCGAGACCAATCGGCTCGTTGGCTTAATGCGTGAAGTGAATCCTACAGGCGATCATCGGACGAAGGCTTATGACATGGCCGTTTCTGCGGGCGAGCAAGTCAGCGTAGGATTAATGTCCGAAGCTCTCGAGGCGCATGGCGTGGCGTCCGAGCCTTTGCTCGCTTACCAGCTGCAGATTTTGACCGACGAGAAACACGGACAAGCCAAGATCCATTCCATTCGCACCGACTTTATCGAGAATGCTTGGAAGAATGGCCGCATTCCCGTGGTCGCTGGATTCCAGGGTATTACCTCCGCGATGGAGATTACGACGCTCGGTCGTGGCGGTAGCGATACCAGCGCCGTCGCATTAGCCGCCGCTTTAAAGGCTGGTTTCTGTGAGATCAATACCGATGTCGACGGCGTTTATACCGCCGACCCGCGCTACGTGAGGAGTGCGCAATTAATCGAAGAATTGGATTACGAGACTACGTTGGAACTCGCGGCGCTGGGAGGCAAAGTGCTTCACAGTCGTTGTGTGGAGCTCGCGGCCAAGCACCGCGTGCCCTTGGTGGTTCGCAATACTTTTGGACCAGATGAAGCTCGGAGGACGCGGATTATGAGTTTTGGTGAAGAGAAGGCGCTTGAGGCGCCTGTTGTTTCAGGTATCACGTTAGATGAAGATGTGGCGAAAATTACCGTGCGCCAGCTACCTGCGGGCAATGCCGCGATTAAGTCGATCTTCTCCGAAGTCGCGCACAAAGAAATTAACGTCGATATCATCGTCCATGATCACCAAGACGACGGCACGGTGAACCGCGTTGGCTTTACCGTGCAGAAGCACGACTTGGAGCCGGCCGTGAAAGCAGTTGAGTCGCTGCGCTCGCAGTCGCAGCTCGAAGGCCTGCAGGTTGCCACTCAAACGAACTTGGCAAAAGTCTCGGCGGTGGGTTTGGGCATGCGCAGCCACGCGGGCGTAGCACTCACTATTTTTGATGCGTTGGCCAAGAACGAAGTCGAGATCTTGATGATCTCCACTTCTGAAATCAAAGTGTCCTGCGTTGTTCCCTTAGCTCAAGGTAAGAAAGCTGCCCAGGTTCTTCATGGCGTGTTTTTCGAGTCCGCAAAATAGGGCACATGTTCTTCGTGGTACTTGAGCAGGGACCACAGAAACGTTCTGTCCTCATTTTCCTGAAAGTGCAGCGCCTTTAGAATGTGAATAGTTGTGGGTTGTAAGTCTTGTCCTATGCGCTCACTCACCTGCCGAAAGATAACGTCCTCGGGTCCAATTTCTAAAACTACCGTGGGGTCAATAGAACCTTGCGCCTTTAGCTGGCCTGCCATCCGATACGAAACTTCGATGCTCGATCTTGCAAACACCTTTGCGATTTGAACCAGTTCGATCTCCTGGGCTGCTTTTGACGGCGCATTTAGCAATCGAATCAAGGTGGGGAAACGGAGCAAACTTAGAAGCAGCACCTTCTCATTGGGTAATCTCAAATCATGAGC